>JAFPWQ010000038.1 GCA_017394925.1 Synergistaceae bacterium | reverse complement strand
TCTGGTGTCGTACGATTCCTGTTATCTGTCATGACGTTCACGAGTATAGCAATACCTGAAGGACCGATGACTTCATACGTAAGCTCATCATATGTAATGTCGCCGAGTTCACCGGTGCCGCGTTTGATTGCGCGTGTTATGTTGTCATTGGGAACACTTACGGCCTTTGCGCGTTCGATTGCGGTCTTGAGTCGCATGTTCATTGCAGGATCTCCGCCGCCGTCTTTAGCCGCGATTATGATTGCACGCACTAACTTCTGAAAAAGATTTCCGCGCTTTGCATCCTGTGCTGCTTTCCTGTGCTTAATGTTCGCCCATTTTGAATGTCCTGACATGTTGATTAATCACTCCTGTATAAATTTAATTTTTGAATATTGGAATTGGTTTGCGTTTGTGTTCGCTTCGTCTGCGCATTACGTCAATGCGTTCTCTTGCTTTTTCGTCTTCGATTCGGCCTGACGCTAAATATTCATCAAGCGTTTCATACGTGAAGCCCATATCGTTCTCGTCAGTCTGTCCTTCATACAGTCCTGCACTGGGAGCCTTTGAGATTATCTTTTCGGGTACACGAAGAATACGTGCCATTTCTCTTATTTCACGCTTCAGAAATCCTGCAAGAGGCATTAAGTCCACACCTGAGTCACCGTATTTCGTGAAGTATCCTGTCTCGTATTCTGACCTGTTGCTTGTCCCACATACAAGAAGATTCTTTGACTGTGCGAGGGCATATAGCGTTACCATACGTAAGCGTGCCTTCATGTTAGAGCGCACAAGTTCGTTTGTATTGCCCGTTATGAGTTCTATTGTCCCGTAGAGCACATCAAACGTATCTGTGAGATCTACTTTCTCGAATGCAATGTCTAATTCATGAGCTAATAATCTCGCGTCATTCTCATCTTCACGGATACTATGACACGGCATGATGACCCCAAGAACTTTATCGCGGCCAAGTGCCTCACGTGCAAGTGCAGCCAACACAGATGAATCTATTCCGCCTGAGAGACCAAGTATTATTCCGTTTGCTTTTGCGTCTTCAATTCTCTCATGCAGCCATTGTTCACACTTCGTGATTATGTTTCGCATAAAAATTTTTCCTCTCGTGAGAATGCATGTATTATACACTCACATGTTCAACAATATGATTCAATCAAGATTCATTCAAGAAGACCCGAAACGATTCGTACACCTTCCATTGCATCACGCGCATAATAATCCGCTCCTGCATATTTCGCTAAGTCAGGCGTAAGCACCGCACCTCCGGCAATCACTTTCACGTCAGGACATGAGGCTCTCAGCTTCTCTATCGTCTCCTTCATGCTTGCAACCGTTGTTGTCATCAACGCACTCAGTCCCACAACATGAATGTCTTCACGTTTAACTGCCTCAACAACTTTATCCGGCGGAACATCTTTTCCCAGATCAATCACGTTAAAATTATAGTTCTCGAAAATAGTACGCACTATATTTTTTCCGATGTCATGAACATCTCCGTATACAGTCGCAAGTAAAACCGGGCCTTTTGATTTTCCCGTTGTGCCTTCTTTACTCATGGCCTCAGATAACACTTCAAAGGCTGACTTTGCTGCTTCGGCGGACTTTATGAGCTGGGGCAGAAATGTTTTTCCCGATTCGTAATCCTTACCCACAGAATCTAATGCAGGTACTATATTACCCTCGATAATCTCAAGAGGCTTATGCGTCTTTAACATCTCACGCGTAAAATTAGCTGAGTCTTCCTTCAGTCCCTTTATGATTGATGAGTTCAAATCGTTCGTTGAGTTTTCAGCTTTGACCTGTGAGACCGGGACGGAAATTGCGTTTGTGTTCGTGATTGCAGGATGAGCCTCGCAGTATTCAATATATTTCTGCATGTCTGATTCATCACCTGATAATAAATTCCATGCGTATAAACTCTCTTTTAGATCTGTATCGCCAGGATTGATTATCGCGGAATCAAGACCATTCATTATGGCGGCAATCATCATAGTACGGTTCACGAGCGGCCTTCTGGGTAATCCAAACGAGACATTGCTTAGTCCCAGTACTGTGCATACTCCGAGTTTATCTTTTACCATGCGAATCGCTTTCAGTGTTTCAGGTACGAGTTTCTGCTGGGCTGATGCAGTGAGCGTTAAGCAGTCGATTAATATATTGCGTCTGGGGATTCCGATTCGTTCTGCCTCGTTGATGATTCTTTCTGCGATTCTGAATCTCTCTTCTGCTGTCTCAGGGATTCCATTCTCATCAAGCGTAAGTCCGAGTATACATGCGCCGTATTTTTTCGCGATGGGTAAAATATTCTCAAGGCTTGATGTTTTTCCGTTCACTGAGTTCAATAATGGCTTACCGTTATAGATTCTTGCGGCTGATTCGAGAGTCTTATGGTCTGACGAGTCAATCTGAACTGGAAGATTCGTTATGCCCTGAATCTGAATCAGTGAATGCGTCATCACTCCTGCTTCATCAATATCAGGAAGTCCCGTGTTCAGGTCAAGAATATCCGCGTTCTGTTCCTGCTGCTTTAATGCCTCCTTCAGCAAGTAGTCCGTGTTGCCTTCACGCAGTGCCTTCTGCAATAACTTTTTGCCTGTCGGGTTCAACCTCTCGCCTATCACTATAAACTTCTTCCCGAACGTTACGACCCTTGACGATGAACTCACAACTGTATCATCATGTACATCACGTTTCACGGCATGAGCGAATGAACTTGTAACTGCATTCTTCATCTTCATGATATGAGCCGGACTAGTACCGCAGCAGCCGCCTAATATACTCACTCCCATTGAGGCAAATTCACGGGCTATATCTGCAAATTCATCGGCTGTAACGTCATAATGTGATTCACCGTCCCGCATTACGGGCAACCCTGCGTTGGGCTGAACCATTACGGGAATGTGTGAGAGTTCACATATGCGTCTGACAACCGGCAGTAACTGTGCAGGCCCTAATGAACAGTTCACACCCAGTGCAGAGACTCCGAGACCTTCAAGCGTGTAGGTCATGGCCTCAATAGTTGTCCCGAAAAACGTATGACCTGATTCATCAAAGCTCATTGTCGCGAACACGGGCAAATCTGAATTTTCGCGGGCGGCAAGAACTGCGGCTTTGAGTTCGTATAAGTCCGTGAAGGTCTCAAGCAATATCACATCGCATAAATCCCTTCCTGCAATGACCATTTCAGCAAACGCATCATAGACTTCACCGAATGACGCATCACCCAATGGACTCATCACTCTTCCTGTCGGACCAATATCAAGAACTGAATATGAATCCGGCTTTGAATGCGTGATTTCATTCGTGATTCTTAATGCCGCTCTGATTACGTCATGAACTTTGAGATTCGATTTTGCGAGTTTAAATTTATTTGCCCCGAATGTATTTGATGAAATAAAATTTGCTCCTGAATCTGAATATTCGCTGTGAATAGTGCGAATCAATTCAGGGTTCGTAAAGTTCAGCGATTCGGGAAGCTCGCGAAGTTTTAAGCCATGAGACTGTAACATCGTTCCCATTGCGCCGTCAAAGAAATATATTCTCTCAGGATTGAACTTGAACATTATAATACCCCCTGCTGTCTTTATTCTGAGGCATTATAGGACAAAGATTAATTCTGCTTCAATTATTAGCTTAATTTGAGAAACAATTTTTTTGTTGCACGATATATATCCCTTATTATATTTCTCACAACCTCAAGAAATAATCTTACTGCTCTGTGTTTCATCTTAATTCCTGGTGAAGCCACACATCTTAAGAATAAAGGAAGAAGTCTGCTATTGAATCTTATGAAGTGTTTAACATAGCTTGCCTCATAGCTTGCATTCCTCAGCATAGAAAACGCCCATATACAGCTCTGACACAGAACTTCGTGTGCGAGGTCATCAAGGCCTTTACCAATGAGATAATCATATCTGTCATTTAATGCAAACAACATACCTGTCATGAGCTCAACATCGAACCCTTTCCGCAAATTCCCCATTATGCTGTCTTCTCTCTGCGTGTACATATAGAGCTTTCTGTTTGTAGCTGCCAGCCTTCTGCATTCTCCTAATATGTGATGTACTGCAGCATCGTCTTCACAAGGACTTTGATAAAAGAATCTTAAGTTTCGGAATATATGAGATTTATATAGCTTGTTCCATGCGACTATATAGCATACGCCCCTGTACATATCATGTGATACACGAAGATTTAATGTAATAAAATCTCTTAGTGCCTCTTCTCCAGAAAAAACATCAACAACTTCATCTTTTGTGTTATTTTTATTCTGAATAGGAAGACCGTCTTTATCAACATAAATATATCTTGTATCTTGAACAGGAAGACCATTTTCATCAACATAAAGGTATCCTGACATGCCTAAATCAGCATCATTCTCAATCATTAACCTGTAAAGTTCCTCAAACATTTCCGGCAGAATAAAATCATCGCTGTCAATGAAAGAGATATATTCTCCTTTAGCAATATCAAGACCTGCATTGCGCGCAGAAGATAATCCTCCATTTCTCTTATGAAGTACTCTAATACGCTTATCTTTCTTCGACCATTCATCACAAATTAACGGACAGTTATCGGGTGAACCATCATCCACAAGAATAATTTCGAGATTCCAGTACGTTTGATTAACTATGCTGTTTATGCACCTGTTTAAATATTTTTCTACTTTGTACACAGGAACTATTACGGATATTAATGGACAAGTATGCTGAACGGCTGAACGGCTGATTATACATCTTTTCGCACATGAATGTCAACTCCTGTTTACACTACAAACCTTACTTTTTGTGAATTATATCATAGTCTTCACTATACATCAGGTAATTCAAAAAGAGCGGCATAATATCCTCTGCTGCGTAAAGAAATCAGCCGCTTTTCTTTAGAGCTTACCTGCTACAGTATCATGCATACTAACGGGATTGTTAGGACACACATAAGATTCTGAAGAAACATTGCTTTTGCGGAAAAATCTATATTCCCGTTGTAGATCTGACACAATACAGCCGTAACACTTGCACCGGGCATCGCTACCACTATCACAAGCACCGCCCAGATTAACGGATTGCCTCCAAACGGAATGAATCTCAGCAGCAGACATAAAGCAACAGGATAGATTATCAGACGGAATAATGTACTTATCCATGCATCTCTATTCGTGAATAACTCAAGCCCTCGTTCACGCGCTAAGGCCATGCCGATTATTATCATTGAAATCGGAGTCGTTATCCCTGAAAGATAGCTCACGGGTGAAGCAATGAAATCCGGAACTGGAATCCTTCCGAAATAAAATATCAGGCTCACGAGTGTCGAAATATTTACGGTGCTGAATATTATTGCCTTCATGCTTAACTTCTCGGCATCATTTTCAGGGTTATCATGGCTTATCTCTATTGCTCCGATCGTGTATACCGTCATGTTGAACGCAATATTAAGCACGACAGACAACGCTAAGCCTTCAGGACCGAATAGTGCAAGGCAAATCGGGAATCCCATAAAGCCGGAATTCGAGAATGCACACGAAAACGCCCACACTCCCCTGTAGCTTTTATCGACTTTGATGAGAATCGCAATATAACGCGAGAGATAGAGCATTCCTGAAAACACTATTAAACCGGCAATCATCATTATCATGCTGTCATGAACAAATGCAGGATCATATTCACGGCTCACAAGCGATATAAATATTGTGCAGGGTAAAGTAATTTTCATTAAGAGAGTCGTAAAATGAACTGAGGCTTTTTGTGTTAATATGCCTGAACGTATAGCAATATATCCCACAGCGATTAAAGCGAACAGGCTGATTAGATTCGACATGACCATAAATAAATCAAGTTTCATGAGCAGACCTCCTTATCATGAAATATAATTTAATATAACAGAATCACGAAAGGAATAACAAAGTACATCGTGCAAATAAAAACGCCTGAAAATATTTACGCACAGTTCTTCATGAAAAATGATTCACTAAGTGAAATAGATTCAATGCCGCGAATATCACCAGAACAGATTCACGGAGATACTATCATTCAGATTAACGATGATAACGCTGTGAATTATATTCTGCCCGAACGCCCAAAAGCTGACGGTTTACTTCTCACGACATCAAAAGTATCTGCCTCAATGAGATATGCTGACTGTGCGCCCGTTATGATTTACGGTGAAAAATGGCTCATGCTTCTTCATTCTGGATTCAAAGGGACTGTGCTTAATATTTCGGGTAAAGGTCTCGCGCTCGTGAAAGAATTATACGGTCATGATGAGATGAAAAAATCATGTGCGTGGATTGGGCCATGCATAGCCCGTGATGATTATGAACGTGATTTACGTGAAGAATGGAGCATTAAAGGCATGAATGAATTTCACCGTGAGAATTTTGATGTGAGAGACGAAAAAATATATTTTGATTTGGCCGGCGAAATTAAAACACAATTACTTGAATGCGGACTTGATGAAAAGAATATAACACTCTCAGGAATAAACACATATACTAATCCAGAATGTTATTCATACAGGCGCGGAGATATTCATGAAAGAATGACTTTGTACGCGAAAATAATATAATTTAACTGTATAATTAATTCATTCACATAATCTTATTCACAAAGGAGAGTTTTTATCTTGGGCAAAATGAAGAACATCGGCATCATCACCTCAGGAGGCGACTGCGGAGGTCTTAATGCAGTTATCAGAGGCGCAGCGAAAACGGCACTCATGCGCGGAATTCGTACATACACGATTCCGAACGGCTATGCGGGACTCTATAATCTCGTTGACTTCGATCATCTTGTTGAACTTGATGAAGAACGCACAGATCATGTTAATTCACAGTTTGCAGGAAGCGATGCGGGACACAGCCGCGTGAAAATCTCAAAGATTAACGACCCCGACAAATATGACCGTATCATGATGGGACTCCGCAAGCATAATATCGATGGACTTGTCATTTCCGGCGGTGATGACACTGGAAGCGTAGTTGTCGATTTATCCGAACACGGAATACCCTGCGTACATGCACCCAAAACGATGGACTTAGACCTGCAAACATATTCAGTCGGCGGAGACTCTGCAATCAATAAAATTGCATCAATCGTTGATGACCTCAAGACAACAGGAACAACTCACAACCGTATCATGGTCATTGAAGTATTCGGACGTTATGCAGGACATACGGCGTTTAGGGGCGGCATTGCGGCAGATGCAGATTGTATTTTGATTCCTGAAGTGCCCGTTGATTTCAATGCTGTATACGCACACTTAAAGCATTATTACATCAGGCGTATTCTGAGATCTGACGTTCACGCAGGAACATACACGATAGTAGTTGCTGAAGGTGTCAGGGGTGAGGACGGAAAATTATTCTCAGACGGCGGCGGAGCAAAAACTGACTCATTCGGACATCCAAGACTCGCGGGTGCCGGCCGCTTCGTGAAAGAAACACTTGAAGATATGATGCGTGATGACCCGGAGATAAAGCAGTTCATGAAGACATCAGGAATGTATGTTCCAGGCGTTTTTGAGATTCCTGAAATCCGCGAAGTTATTCCGAGTCATATCGTCAGGAGCGGTTCAACTTCGGCTTATGACGTAAATTTCGGAAAGCAGATCGGAGCAGCAGCAGTTATTTTGCTTGATGAAGGAGTGAGCGGCGTTACGGTCGTCAAGATGTACAACGGAAAGATCCGCTACATGCCAACGAGTGAAGCAATTGCTCAGCGTTTTGTGGGACTTGAGAGCGTTACGTTCTATGAGCAGATGGATGTGTGCTTCGGGAGATTCAGACAGAAATACGAAGCTGATCTTGAAGAAGTTCACGGTGCAGTCGAAAGACAGTACAGCTAGAAGATTGAATCATTATCCCCTTGTCATTAACGGCAGGGGGATTTTTTGTGCGTGTTCATTTCAGACCTAGAAATTCTTTCACATTAGACTTCATTCTTAAGTAGCGGTTCTGCACTTCAGGATTCAGGAATTCAATCTCAAGCATTGTGAGCAAATATCCTTCGTCTATGGCTCTCTGTTTTGATGATTCGTATTCCAGTCCGAAACATAACGCTATATGCGACAGCCAACGGTCAGCATAAGTTATCCGATACTTGTTATTGACCGTTACATGACGGAGAAATGCTTCTTCAACAGGTTCTGAAATATCAGACTTCATTATGTCCTCTTTGCTGCACCTGTATATCGCTTCAAAGCTGTCTTCTGTTACTGTCCGGAAAATATCAACCTTGTCTGCATCTCTCACTATCTTACAGAAAAGTTCTTCTCTGTCAGTGAGTCCTTCAGGCAATGCATAATCGCTATGATAGTACACTGCTTTTTCCATTATGATTTTATCTTCTTCGCTTACTTCGTCATAATTCGGGATGATATCTTCTATCATTCCATGCGTGAATAAAAGCCTCGCGCCTAATCTGGCATGATGAAAACGTTCTGAATCTACGAATGTCTCCGTTACCACTGCCTGACCGAAACGCGCAAAATCATGAAGTTCTCCGATTATCCATGCAAGACTGCAATCATAATCATCAAGCCCCATATGACTGGCTATGAAAATACAATTTTCAGCAACACGGCGCGTATGAAATTTTTTTCTCTGGCACATGTCATAAATCTTGTCTCTGTTCTCGCTGAATTCATTGTAGAGCGAAAAAAATTCTTCGCAGTTCTCCGATATTTTGGCTTTGTCAAATATCAATCTGAATTTCTCCTTTGCACATAGATGTATAAATAATAAAGTGTACATGTGAAGTTGACAAGAAAGTTCTGCGGGCATAAAATACTTTGCGTTAAAATAGCGGGGCTGTAGCGCAGTTGGGAGCGCGCGACATTCGCATTGTCGAGGCCGGGAGTTCGAATCTCCTCAGCTCCACCAGATTATAATACTATATAAATCATTAAAAGATAAATATCCCGCTCAAAATGCATCGGTAGAATTTCTTCAAATTTAAATTATCAGCGTGTAAACTTTATTCATTGCAGCATATCCAAACTTAATTCTGGAAACTTAAACAGGACATAGCGTGAACTATCAGTAATGAGGTAATATATATATATGGAAAGGAATATGATACTGTTGTGAAAAAATACAGTGAGGTGATAATAGAATGGCAATAGTTCAAATAGTACAATGGGATGATAGTATTAACTCGAATGACATTCTTGCGTGGCGTTACGTTGACCGCAGGAATCCGGCAAAAAGTGAGGAACTCGGCAACTGGACGCAATTAATCGTCCGCGAAGCACAGGAGGCAATATTATTCCGCGACGGTCAGGCGTTAGATCTGTTCGGTCCGGGCAGACATACATTATCGACCGACAACATTCCCATACTCGGCAGGCTCATGAATCTTGCAACGGGCGGTGAAAGTGCATTCAAGGCAGGCGTATGGTTCGTCAACAAAGTGAATTTACTCGACATCAAATGGGGAACTCAGACACCGTTATTATTGCGTGATCCTGAGTACCAGATACCCGTATATATTCGTGCGTACGGCCAGTTCGGGATAAGAATATCAGAGAGCAGGCAGTTCGTGATTAAACTTGCGGGGAATAAATCAAGTCTTTCACGCTCTGACATTGAGAACTACTTCAAGGGATTAATACTCTCAAGAATGAGCGACATGATTGCAACGTATATGTCTCAGAAGAAAATAAATATATTCGAGATAAATACGTATCTTGAAGACATGTCCAACGAGGCAGTAGAGAAAATCAGACCTGCGTTTGCTACATACGGAATTGAGCCGCTGAATTTCTATTTCGGTTCGGTCAATACAGTAGATGATGACGAAGGCATAAAGAAGCTCAAGAATGCAATGGCTGAACGTGCAAGCATGAATGTCATGGGCTATAACTATCAGCAGATGCGCTCATTCGATGTCATGGAGGCAGC
>JAFPWQ010000319.1 GCA_017394925.1 Synergistaceae bacterium | reverse complement strand
TGAACGCTTAAGTCTGAATGTGAAACTGCTTTACGGAGTCATTCCCGGTAAAGACATAATAACCCGAAGTGTTATAGTCAGCAATAAGGGAAATAAGACTTTCACGATTCAGAAGCTGTGCAGTTCATGCATTGATTTTACTCACGGAAATTTTGACCTGATAACTTTTTACGGCCGTCATGCAATGGAAAGAAATTATCAGCGTCATGAATTACATCACGGCACATTCTCAATCGAAAGCAGAAGAGGAATGTCATCGCACCAGTATAACCCGTTCGTGATTCTTGCTGACCATGAGACGAATGAGACACACGGACGCTGCTGGGGAATGAGTTTTGCATACAGCGGAGGCTTTTTGTGTGAGGCAGAACATGACCAGTATAACCAGACGCGTTTAATCATGGGACTCTCAACTGAAAAATTTTCGTATGAGCTTGAGCCCGGAGAATCAATAACTGCACCCGAAGTTATTATGACATTCAGCAGTGAAGGACTCGAAAAACTCACACATAATTTTCATTCATGCATACGGAATAATATATGCAGATCTTCTCCGCGTCCTGTTGTGCTTAATACATGGGAGGCTTTATATTTAAATTTCAGCGGCGAAAAAATTCTTGACGTTGCCGAAAACGCAAAAGCACTCGGTGTTGATATGCTTGTACTCGATGACGGATGGTTCATGAACAGAAATGATGATTCTCAGGCATTAGGAGACTGGAAAGCTGACGAAAATAAACTAGGCTGTAAACTCGGAGAACTCGTAAGCAAAGTAAAATCTATTGGGCTTGATTTCGGAATATGGGTTGAACCTGAAATGATAAGCGAGGACAGCAATTTATTCCGTGAACATTCAGACTGGGCTATGATTATCCCAAATGAGAAGCCTGTACTCGGACGCAATCAGTTAGTGCTGGATTTATCGCGTAAAGACGTAAGAGAATATATCTTTAATTCAATGTGCGATATTCTGAATCAGGGAGTGTCATATCTCAAATGGGATTATAACCGTTCAATCTCAGAATTATATTCACATGCGGGCAATAACGGAAAACTTGCATATAAATATATTCTCGGACTGTATGAAATTCTTGAACGCATAACATCAAAATATCCTGATGTTTTAATCGAAGGCTGCGCAGGGGGCGGAGGACGTTTTGATGCCGGAATGTTATTTTACACGCCGCAAATATGGTGTTCAGACAACACAGATGCACTTGACCGTTTAAGCATTCATTACGGGACATCATTCGGCTTCCCTATGAGCGTAATATCAGCGCATGTTTCAGCATGTCCCAATCACCAGACAGGAAGAATTACGCCACTTAACACTCGCTTTATTGTCTCAATGACGGGTGCATTCGGTTATGAGCTTAACCCTTTAACGCTGACTGATGACGAAAGACACGAAATTTCATTGCAGATTAATCACTACAAAAATGACCGCGAAATCATCACAGAAGGATTATATTATCGTCTGAGCAGTCCTGAGAGTGAAAACTATTGCGCATGGGAATATGTTTATCCTGACGGAAGCAGGGCATTAATCAACGCTGTAATTAAACACAATCACGGGAATATGCCGGTAATATATATCACACCCAGAGGCTTAATACACGGGGCATTCTACCGTGATATTCAGACGGGGAAAATATATCCTTCTAATGCATTAATGGATTCAGGTTTTCCGCTTGAGATGCCAAAAGGTGATTATGAAGCATTCACACTGAGGCTTGAGAGAATATAAAAATACGGCGGAACAGGCAAGCTATACTTGTTCCGTCTCTGCTATGCTCTGATATAACGTGTATGCTCTGTAGTCATGAATATAATCACTCATGCTCATATAGTATGCAAGACTTCCGAATGCCTTTTTGATTTTCACACTGAATCGCGACATGAATCTTATTGCGCTTTCAACGTTATGAATCAATTTTATTTTATGTCCGTGAACACCTGCAATCATTTTCACTAATTCCGAAGTGTTCGTGTATATTCCGTTCTGAGGCCAGAAAAGACCATGCGCGTTATCATCAACAATTAATCTCACGAATTCGGCCATGTTCTTAACATAAAGCATTGACCGGTAATTTTTCACGTATGGGAACACCGGCAATTTCTGCGCAATCTTTGAGAGTAAAACATAATTCCCTTTGCAATTTTTACCGTAAATCATCGGACATCTTAATATGCTCACTCTGAAATTCTCACTCTCAAGTTCTCTAAGCATTTCTTCGGCTTTAACTTTGCTCTCACCGTAATAACTCGCAGGATTAACGGGTGAATCGCGTGTGATAAGTCCTGAATGATTCCCGTAGACGATTGACGAACTCATGAATATAAATTGCTTAACGCCGTCATTCATGGCCTTACGTGCAGTATCATATGCAAGCTGTGAGTTCACCGCGTAATATGCTTCTCTGTCAGAATTTTTTGTGCTGTCGTGTGCAATGCCTGCAACGTGAAATACAGAATCGAATCGCGAAAAATTTTCAGATTTCCATGATTCACTGCGGAGGCTTATAGTCTGGGTATTATATTTATCCGGCCATTGTGAAATATATTCTTTCAATGCGTTTCCTGTGTAGCTGTTAGTGCCTGTGATTAATATGCGCTTCATGATAATAAAAAAATTCCCTCCCGTTAAATTCGAGAGGGATTGTAACATGCCTTAATGAGCTGATGCTATGTTCTTATTCACTTTGGACGAAAATAATTCCTTCCAGCAGTTAGAGACAACAAGCACCGCAAGAGTCATTAATGCAAC
>JAFPWQ010000318.1 GCA_017394925.1 Synergistaceae bacterium | reverse complement strand
CAGTTGATTACGAGAATTTTCATGACGTTATTATTTTACCTGCCTTCGTGTAAAAATGGCGGAGACGTAGAGATTCGAACTCTAGGAACAGCAAGCTGCTCAGTTGATTTCGAGTCAACCGCCTTCGACCGCTCGGCCACGTCTCCACACTAAGAATGCGTGATTTGAAAAGTTGACGTGATTTATTATAACCGCGTAATTATTTCATTGTCAATTTTTTCATTTTCTCTCTTGAAATGTGAAATTGCTTCTCTCAAATCATCTGCAAGTTCATTCATCGTGTTCGTGTCATCTGATACATTCTTCACGTTATCCGCTACAGTTTCAATTGACGCGGCTACTTCCTCATTCGTTGCTGATGTTTCCTCTGAGATTGCCGCAAGATCTGTAACTTCCTTCATGATTGTATCTTTGATGCTCTCAAGCTGTCTCGTGATGTCCGACACTGAAGCAATTTCTCTGACGGATAAATTTATATTGTCTGCAAGTGTCCTGAACTTTTCGAGCGTTGACGCAAGCAGTTTAGTCTCTTCGTCAATGAGTTCTTTGACTTCTTCGGCCTGTTTCACGCAGTCATGTGATAATTTGCTTATCTCTTCTGCAATGCCGTTAATCTGTTCAGCCGAATCTTTTGAGTCTTCCGCGAGCTTTTTGATTTCAGCCGCCACAACTCCGAATCCTTTTCCTGCTTCGCCTGCACGCGCCGCCTCTATTCCTGCATTGAGTGATAGCAGATTCGTCTGTGATGCAATATCAGTTATCATTCTTACACGACTGCCGATTTTCCCGATTGCCTCATTCGTTGCAAGAATCTTTTTCGTTATGATCTCTATTGCCCCTTCAGATCGCGCTGATGATTCTGCTGCACTCTCTATGTGTTCAAGTGCTTCGTTATTTGCGTCTGTCATATTCCCCGAATGACTGTTAAGATTGTCGACATTCTTCACTGCCTGCTCTATTATTCCGCCCATATTGTTGATTTCATCATTAATTTGTCTCACGCTTCCGGCCATGCTTATAGTTGTCTTAGCGAGTCCCTGCATTGATTCTGATATTTGCGATGACGCATAAGACGAATCTTTTGCACGTTCGGACGTAGATTTTACCGTGTCCGTTAATGCAAATGCAGAGTCGTGAATCTTCTGTACAGTCTCACCAAGTACACGACTGATATTTTCTGCGTCCGCGATTAACTGTGAGGTCTCTTTGATTCGACTCCGTGATTTTATTTTTGCTTCACGGCTTACATCAAGCATGTGTTCTATCCTGTCTGCAACTTCTCTTAACGGGTCAGCTATTTTCTTTGCGGCTATGATAGTTATGAATGCGAACAATGCAATTAATGCGGCACTCACTGATATTATTATCATGTATATATTTCTTTCGGCCTCTTTAATTTTCGTTGCCGGTTTACCTGAGAATGCCATTCCGTAAACTTTTGCGTTGAACTTTATCGGCATATAGTACACGTGATAATCTAATCCGTTAATCTTCACGCTGTCAGAATAATAATCATTGCCCTGACTTACTGCCTGCCACACTGCTTCAGATGCAGGAGTGCCTTCAATGCGTTTTCCGTTTGAATCTAAAATCGTTGTCATGAACCTTATATTCTCTTTGAAGAGCGTAAAATCAACTCCCGTTGCCCTCATTGAGTCAATATATGACGTGTCGTAACGAATGAATCCGTCAACGAGATCGTTGTCATTCACGATGTCATATTCATAGTATTCCCTGAGTGCCCTTGCAGCTATGATCAACTGCTCTCTGGTTGTCTCTTTGAGATTATTGACGAATATCCTTGAAGTTATGACGGCGATAATGCATACTGCGGTGATAAGAGGAATAAGAGATAACATGATAAGCACGGATTTAATGCTAAGTTTCTTCATGATAATATACACTCCTGAAAATAAATTTATGCTCTGCGGACAGCTTCAGGTTCAAAAATTAATTCCTTCTGTCTTAAGCAATGCAATTTTCAGCTCAAGACCGCATGAATAACCTCCCAGTTTATGATTTGCGGCGATAACTCTGTGGCATGGAATGAACACGGGAATGCGATTCATTTTCACTGCTCCTCCAACAGCACGTGCAGCTCCCTTCATGCCAATATACTCTGCGATTTCACCGTAGCTCATGGTCTCACCATACGGAATATTTTTCACGGCCTCCCAGACTTTAATCTGAAAATCTGTTCCCTTCTGACTGAGATTCAAATCAAATATGCGCCTTCTGCCTTCAAGATATTCATTTAACTGAACGAATGCATCACGTATTACGGGAGTTAATCTTCTCTGAAAATTTCCCGGAAGAACATAATCACATTTCATTATCAGAAACGTAACAGCTTCATTTTCATCATCTGCTCCGACTGCTATATTGCCTATTCTGGTATTCTGAATCTCATAGTTCATTACGGTATCTCCTTTATCTTTTTTGCGTCATAAGGTGTCTGCTGATACACAAAGTAATTCAGCCAGTTTGAATATAATAAATTCGCGCTGGATCTCCATGTGCATACGGGCGTTTTCGTATCATCATCATCGGGGAAATAATTGACTGGAATCTGAATCGGCAAACCTGCTTTCTTATCGCGCCAGTATTCTAACGCTAATGTCTCAGGGTCATATTCAGAATGTCCCGTGATGAATAACTGCCTGCCTTCGTTCGTTGAGACTGCATACACTCCTGCTTCATCGCTTTCGGATAAAATTTTCAGAGCAGGAATTTTCACAATGTCCCGGCGCATTACTGTTGTGTGTCTTGAATGAGGAACCATGAAGACATCATCAGAGCCGCGAAATAAAATCGAGCCTTTATGTGTAACTCTGTGATGAAATACTCCGAATAATTTCTGCGGCAAATGTATTTTCGGGATTCCGTAATGATAATACAGCCCGGCCTGTGCTCCCCAGCAGATATGAAATGTGCTGTGAACGTGAGATTTACTCCATTCCATTATGTCGCAGAGTTCATGCCAGTATGCAACTTCTTCAAATGCTAAATGCTCAACAGGTGCACCGGTAATAATCATGCCGTCAAAGAAATCATCACGCACAGAATCAAAATTCTTATAGAACGCGAGCATATGTTCAAGCGGGGTATGTTTGGGAGTTCTTCCGCTCATTGTGAGCAAATCAATCTCAACCTGAAGAGGAGT
>JAFPWQ010000317.1 GCA_017394925.1 Synergistaceae bacterium | reverse complement strand
TGTAGTGTTTAATCACATTCTCCGCACTAAGACCGTAAAGCTCTCTCTGCTGATTCTGATTCGCATGTTTCACGCATACATCAGGAATTCCGAAATGCAGTAATCTCACGTTGAATTTTCCTTCGGCAATTCTTGATGCAACAGCCTCACCGAGTCCGCCGGGCAAATAGCTCTCTTCGAGTGTGCATATCACATCATAGCGATTCAGAATCTCATCTAGTATATTCATATCAAGCGGCTTAATCCTCCGAACGTCATATACACCCGGAACATCAATTCCTTCACGCATGGCCATGTTCATAGTATCAATCATGATTTGCACCTCAGAGCCGTAACCGAGCATTGCCCATTTAACGCCGTCATTAATCTTAACGATTCCCGAATCACTTTCAGGGCTGATGTTCCCGTCTGGTATGCTGCCTCTCGGATAACGAATCAGTGTAGGGCCGTTACGCTTTGAGGCTGTGAGCATTGCATGTTTCAGAGAAGACTCATCGCACGGGGCGTAAATCTCAAGATTGGGGATCGCTCTGCACCATGATATATCGAGTAATCCCTGATGTGTATCACCGTCAGAGCCGGATAAACCAGCACGGTCTACCATGATGACAACGGGAAGATTCTGCAGGGCTATATCATGCATGAGCTGATCCATTGCCCTCTGAAGAAACGTTGAGTAAATGAACACCCACGGACGCATTCCTCCTGCCGCGAGTCCTGCCGCCATTGTGAGCATATGACTCTCGGCTATTCCGACATCAAAGAATCTCTTCGGGAATTCACGCGCAAACTTTTCGAGCTTCACACCAGTAACCATTGCCGCAGTAAAACATACGATTCGTTTGTCATTAATCGCTAACTCTTCTGCGATTTTCGAGGCCGCTTCACTCCATGTTCGTGATTTCTTTTCTCCTGAAGGCGCAACCTGATGATACTTCGTTGGGTCTGCTTCTGCTTCGTCTAATCCTTTGCCTTTGACCGTGTTGAAATGCAAGAGTACAGGCTGATAGTAATTCTTTGCGAGTTCGAGAATTTTTTCTGCGTTCTTTATGTCATGGCCGTCAAAAGGTCCCCAGTAGTTTATGCCTAACTGATCGAAAATATTTCGCGGTTTCAGAATCATCTTGATGAAATCACGACAGCGTTCAAATATTCCTGACAATTTCACCCCAAGACGGCGGCGCGCAAAATTCTTAGCTCTGCGATAAAACGTATTGCCCGATAACCCTGCAAGTATCGTTGAGAATCCTCCGACACGATTGCTGATTGAATGCCTGTTATCATTGAGAATGATAATCAGCCTCGTATGCGTCTCCTGAACGTAATTCAAAGCCTCAAGTGCCATTCCGTTAATCAGTGAGGCATCCCCGATGAAGGCTATCACATTGCGTTTCTCGTGCAATAAATCTCTTGCCTTCGCATAGCCCAGTGCCGCAGATATTGATGTGCTGCTATGACCCGTGTTGAAATGGTCATACGGTGATTCATTGCGTCGTGGGAATCCAGATATGCCGTCTTTGAGTCTCAGCGTGTGAAACGAATCGAATCTATCTGTGAGAATCTTATACGGATAAGACTGATGGCCAACGTCAAATATGATTCTGTCTTTCAGGGGGTCAAATACGCGCAATAATGCTATTGTGAGTTCGACAACACCGAGCGATGAACCTAAATGCCCTCCGTTTTTGCGAACAGTATCAATAATAACCTCTCTTACTTCAGAGGCAAGAAGGGCTAAATCTTTCTCGTCAATCCGCTTTAAGTCTTCGTGTTTAAATCCAGGCTTTAAGAATCTCATCACGCATTCTAGAACCGCCTGAACTCATACGCTGCAAACTGTGCGATTAACTGAAGAGATGCAAGCTGTGAACGGTCAAGCACATTCCTTCCGGCCTGCCCCGCACCGAGCGCAATAATTCCGACAAGCGATTTATCATCACAAACAGGAAATACATATTTCATTTCCGAGTCCTTCATGATTTCCTTCCATGGACAGCCCGCAAGCCCCCATAACCTGAATATCGCATCAGGTGAAGAAGAAGACAAATCATAATGCGGCTCATTCACTTTTGACGCGTCAACAGGACCGTTTGATGACGGGAGCAGTGTAGTATCGGGATTCGTTTTCACATGGCCTGTCCTCTGTTCATTAATCGCGTAGCCCTTTCTTGATGCGTTCCATGAGGCGAATATGCAGTTGTTCATTCTCGACTGTTCCATGAAAATATCAGCAAGCAGTGAAAGGAATCTATTTTTGTCATCTGCACCGCGTAAAATCTTGAGGACATTTGAAAGCGATAACACCGTGAATTCCCCCGATGATATGCTCGCTTCAGCCTGCCTTGAACGCGCACGGAGATTATTTATCGCGATTGCACGCACAGCAAGATTCCCAAGCAGCTCAAGAAAATTCATTGTCTGTTCGTCCGGGACATTATCCCAGTGAATCACACAGAATAATCTGCAGTCTCCTTCAGCAATGGGCAGAACAACTTCAACGGGCGACTCACTCTTCGTGATGACCGGTGCAGGAGGAAGAATCTGCGAGGCATATATCCCGGTTCGTTCGGGTATGCTGTCGGCCTGTCCATTGAAGACGGTTAAGTAATTTCCTTCGTCCTTGAGAATCACAACTGACTTCGGGAATAAACTTTCCTGCAGTACATCCGTGATGAATGACGCGAAATATTGCAGGGGCATAGGCTCAAAGATCGAGGCTAACGTGTTCTTTGTCGCAAGAATCATGTATGAAAGACGCGATAATTTTTTCTCCGTGTCATTTATTTTTCTGAACATCTGCCACAGTCTTAAAAGCCCGGCATAAGGTTTTAATTCTTCAATGAGAGAATCATTTTGCTTTTCTTTCATCAGGATATATATTTCCCATTCTGATCCTCTGATTCGAATCACTGAAGGCCATTCTTTATTGCCGTCTGATAATTCAAGTTCAAATGATTCACGTGCAATGCCTCTCGTGAAAAAATTCGTAATGCTGTCATTAAGCGTGAGGCTCTGAGGAACAAGACCGGCCGCATCAATTACGTTGAGAGTTTCAGAATTCACCGGCTCAACTACGAGTGCGTGAATATTTTTTGAGTTCAGGAAGTCAGTCAGACTTTTAAGTACTCCTCCGTTCACCAGGAAATCTGTTTGTCTGTAGAGTTCGTTAATATTAATTTCGGACATGAGATAACAAAACACCTCCGGCAAAAATTTTTCTGTGCTTTATTTTATCGCTTTTTGCATTCAAAATCGTATAATATATTCATCAAATCACCAGTGTGAATAAAATTCAATGACTAAATATAATTTTAATAACGAAGGGCTGGCGTTGTAATATAATGATTGAAGTACATCGTCTCAACGGAGAAGCGTTTCTGCTGAACTCGGACATGATAGAGACCATTGACGTAACGCCTGATACTGTACTGCGTCTGCTCAACGGCCACAGATATGTAGTTCGTGAAAAAGTGAAGGACGTGTACAGAAAGATAATAGCCTTCAGGAAAGCAGCAGGATATACATGCATAATAGCGAACACGGCAGACGAATCAGAATAGGAACGGCAGAGGTGGATTCACTTTGGATTTAAC
>JAFPWQ010000316.1 GCA_017394925.1 Synergistaceae bacterium | reverse complement strand
CCCCTCTCATTAACGGGAGGGGTTTAATTTATTTTTATGCTTTACATTTCGCCGCGTTCAATCGCTACTATTCCGGTTCTTGCGAGTTCAATTATCCCGAACTCCTTAAGCAATGTCTCAAATGCTCCTGTCTTCTGATCGTCTCCAGTAACTGAAAGGGTGATACTGTCCGAAGTAATATCGATAACTGAGCCTCTGAATATATTGCATATCTGGATGATTTCATTTCTTTCTGCCCTGTCAGCAGCATGAACACGGACAAGCATTAATTCACGCCTGATTGATTTTGACGGGTCTAATATCTCAACGTAATGAATCGGCACAAGTTTGCGTAACTGACTGCATAATAATTTTATGCGCTCTTCATCCGAATATATTTCTATCGTGAATCTCGTTACGTTCTGGTCAACAGTCCAGCCTGCCGCAATCGTCTCAATGTTATAGCCCTTGCGTGAGAACAAATGCGCAAGCTGTGATAATACTCCTGCTTCATTGTCCATTGCCGTAACTATCGTATAGCGTTTAAGATCTTTATGCGATTCTTTTGCCTGCATGTTATTCACCTCCCGGACTAATCAAGCATGAAGTTCGCGATATAGCTTCCTGCGCTGACCATCGGACGCACCATTTCGTCAATGTCAATCTTGCAGTCAATGACCCAGCCCAGACCGTCAGAACGTGAATTCACTGCCTCAGTCAGAACATTACGCAGTGCATCTACATCATGAACGCTCCTGCCGTGAACACCATATGCCTCAGCTAATTTCGCGAAGTCCGGCCCTCTGTCAAGTGTAGTCTGTGAATATCTCTCATGATAAATCAGATGCTGCCACTGTCTGACCATGCCCAATGTCGAATTATTGAAGATAAGCGTTATTATCGGGAGCTTGTAGTATTGTTCGGTCGCAAGTTCGTTGCAGTTCATTCGGAAGCTGCCGTCTCCTGTAACATGTAAGACTGTTTTATCCGGGCATCCGACCTGCGCACCTATTGCCGCGCCTAATCCAAAGCCCATTGTGCCAAAGCCCCCCGATGTGATTAACTGACCGGCATAATCGAACTTAAAGTGCTGAATTGCCCACATCTGATGCTGTCCAACGTCAGTAGTTACAACTGTATCCTGAGGCAATATCTCTGCTGCTGATGATAATATCTCTTTGGGTGTTAATGTCTTATGTTCCGGGTCATTATCGTATTCGGTCTCACGCTTGAATGAGAACACGTATTTCTTCCATGAGTCATTTTTCTTGTCGCGTTTCATCTTCGAGAGCAGTAATTTTAATACTTCTTTTGCATCTCCGATTATGTGCAAGTCCGTCTTAATGTTCTTGTCGATTTCGGATGCGTCTATATCAATGTGAACGATTTTTGCATTCTTCGCAAAGCCCGCAGGATTTAACGTAACTCTGTCCGAGAATCTGCAGCCGACTGCAATCAATAAATCACAAGCATCACAGGCCATGTTCGAAGCCTGAGAGCCATGCATACCAATCATACCCGTCTTCAGTGGCATGTAACCTCCGTATGCACCGCCTCCCATAACTGTGATTGCTACGGGTGAATCCATTCTGTGAGCTAACGTTCTGAATTCTTCAGATGCACCTGAACGAACAACTCCTCCTCCGCAGATTAAAAGCGGCTTCTGTGATTCGTCAATCATTTCTGCAAGTTTTTCTACTGCATTCATGTCAATATCCGGGCAGCCTATACTGGGATGATGTGTTGCCTTAAGTCTTGCTATTCTTCCTGATGTCCTCTCGTAGTCTTCGGGTTTAACAGGCTCATATTCACATTCACCCGCTGTTGCGTCCTTCTGAATGTCAATTAGAACAGGGCCGGGTCTGCCTGACCTCGCAATCGTGAATGCTTCACGAACTGTATCCGCAAGATTTTCGACTCTGCTGACGATATAGCTGCATTTAGTTATGGGAAGAGTTACGCCGGTAATATCGACTTCCTGAAATGAATCGCGCCCGATTAAATCTCTGTTTACGTTGCATGTGATAAATACTACGGGTGAACTGTCCATGTATGCAGTAGCTACTCCTGTTGTGAGATTTGTTGCGCCTGGTCCTGATGTCGCAAAACATACTCCGACTTTCCCGGTTGCACGCGCGTAACCGTCTGCGGCATGTGAAGCTCCCTGTTCGTGTGCGGTGAGAATATGCTTTATCTCGTTATGATCATATAGCTTGTCGTATACGTTCAATATTGCTCCGCCGGGATAACCGAATATAGTATCAACGCCCTGCTCTTTAAGACAGCGCATTAATATTTCTGAACCGTTAATCTTATTGCTCAAGAAAGAATTCCCCCCTGATAAAAAATTTTCGTAAAGTTTAGCACACATGCAAAATTATATTTCATGGCCTCTAGTGTAAAATTAATTTTAAGGAGGCTGATTGATTTAATGAGAAAAATTTTACTCGCATTAACATTACTCTTTATATCTTCACAGGCATATTCACTCGAAAGCTATGATGTCATTATCGCAGGAGGCGGCACAGGAGGAACAGCAGCAGCAATTCAGGCTTCACGTTTAGGCGTAAGCGTTCTTATCGTTGAACCGTCAAATATGCTTGGAGGTCAGGCAACAGCAGCAGGAGTCTCAACTATGGATGACATGAGCAACACTGAGAGCGGAATATATCACGAGTTCATGGACAGGATACGCGCTCATTACGGCAAGATGAGAAAATCAATCTCGACATGTTACTGGAAGGATTACGGAAAAGCATTTGAGCCTTCAGTAGGTCATAAAATTCTCGCTGACATGGCCGCAAGTGCTGACGTGTTGTATTACTCTGAAATCATAAGCGTGAATGATGAATATATCAGCGTTGATACTCCTGAAGGACTGAAAGATATTCGCTATAAGATTCTGATTGATGCGACTGAATACGGCGATATATTGCCCCTTGCAGATGTAACATACAGGGTTGGGAATTCAATAAGCCCGAACATAAACGACACGATGATTCAGGATATAACATGGACTGCAATAATCCGCAAATATCCGAAGGGAATCCCCGCGCACTTAATAGTTAAGACTCCTCTTGATGGATATGAAAAGGCACGGAAGAATTACAGGAATTATGTAACGAGAAACGGATTCGATTTCAAAGGCAGATACCCCGTTAAAATGCCCGTCAATGTTGCCTCGCATAACGCATACAGAGCAGTACCCGACAGCTATACGCCCGGAAGTTACACGGGAGCAAAAAATCACTGGAAGAGAATCACGAAATGCGGAGTAAACTGGGGAAATGATTATCCCGGCATGTATTTATGGCACGGCAGATACGGAATGCCCGTTGATT
>JAFPWQ010000315.1 GCA_017394925.1 Synergistaceae bacterium | reverse complement strand
TATCGTCAGGCTGTGAGGATATTATCATGATAACAGGAAGAGCAAAGCGTTCAATCGAGAATTATTTTGACCGTTCATTTGAGCTCGAAGATATGTTATTCAGGCGCGGCAAGAAAGAACTTTACGATATGATGCTGAAGATCTCAAACATGGCAGAGATTCTATATATCCGTCAGCGTGAGCCTCTTGGGCTTGGCCATGCAGTATTATGCGGTGAACCTGTATGCAATGATGACTATTTCGGCGTTATTCTTCCTGATGACGTGTTCATTAATGACGTTCCTGTTCTGAAGCAATTAATTCAGGTGCATGACAAGCTCGGAGGAAGTGTAGTTGCGCTTGAACTTGTCGAACCTGCAAACATTTCACGTTACGGAGTCATTGCCGGCATAGAAGAAGAGCCCGGCATAATCAGAGTCAGCGACATGGTAGAGAAGCCGAAACTCGAAGACGCTCCCAGTAATTATGCGATCATGGGACGCTATGTGTTATCGCCTACGATATTCGCATTGCTGAAGCAGCAGAATGCCGGTACAGGAGGAGAGATTCAGTTAACGGATGCACTGCGCAGTCTCCTGAAGTATGAGCCGGTCTGGGGAGTTGTCTACAAGGGCAGAAGATTTGACTGCGGAACTCAGAAGGGATGGTTAAGCGCAAATATTCAGCTTGCACTTGAAGACCCTGTACTGCGTGATGTAGTTCTGGAAGTTGTGAACGGAAAATAATTTCATGAATCGAATCATATATCCCTCCTGTTAAACGTAAACGGGAGGGTTAATTTTTGCTGTGATAAAATACGTTTCAGTTCATGAGTTAATGCTTGTGGATCAGGGAAGCCCCCGGCAATTCCAGCGGGGGGTTGTCGCTGAGGAAAACATATCTTCCCCCGCCTGAAAGGGGTGAGAGCAATGAGGGAATGGACTAAGTTCATTGAGGCCCTTGCAAAGTTAATTCATGCAATCGCTGCTCTCATTTACTCGATAAAGAAATAGTGCGTCTTTAGCCTTTAGTCCGTAATTTGGTTCGTTGGGTTGAGGATGCCGCCTCAGCCGATGACCGAATTACTTTTTGTACGCCGCTTCCCCGTACGCTTTCATTATAACACGTCAGTTATTGAAGGGATAACATGATGTCAATCATTCTGGAAGTTGTGAACGGAAAATAATCGCATGAATTATTTCATGATTCGAATCATACAGCCCTCCTGAGAAATTCAATCGGGAGGGTTAATTTTTTGCTGTGATACAATAAGTTTCAGTTCACGAGTTAATGCTTGTGGATTAGGGAAGCCCCCGGCAATTCCAGCGGGGGGTTGCCGCTGAGGAAAACATATCTTCCCCCGCCAGAAAGGGGTGAGAGCCGTGAAGACCCTCGTTGATCTTCTGAAAGCTTTTGCAAGTGTACTAAAAAATCTTGCTGAAGTAATCAGAGCTTTGACGGAGTTAATCCGCTCAACAAAAAAGTAGCTGCTAATCAATCAATTCTACTTGGCTCTGCAGATTGAGGTGGCAGCCTCAGTTTGCAGCCAGTTTATTTGTACGCCGCTTCCCCGTACGCTTTCATTATAACACGATAACACGCTATCAAACGTACAAGATACTGAAGGGATAACATGCAGAAAGCGGAAAAAAAATTCACAGTAAAAGAAGCCTATTCAGGAGACGCATTAAAGGGACTTGCCAGAATACACCCCGATGACATGCTTATATTGAATCTCAGAGACGGAGATTTAATCGAGATAACCGGCAAAAAAATTACGCCCGTAAGAATCAGAACAGGAGACCGTGAGACAGGAAGAGGCATAATTCAGATAGATGGACTCATCCGCGAGAACGCCGGAGTATCACTTGATGATACAGTTAGCATTGAGACGAATATAACGCATCACTTTGCGGGCAGTGCATCACTTCAGCCATTGGGGGACGTAAAGCTCACGGATAAAGAGAACGAGAGCTATATATTATCACTGTTATCAGGTCAGGCATTAAGGGCAGGGGACAGAGTGAGATTGAATTTATTCGGAACCCGTGTATGCGATTTCTTCGTTACAGCTACAACTCCTGAAGGCACGGTGATAATCAACAAGTCAACGTATCTGAATATTCTCAAGCCATTAGAATCGAAACATGAACACAAAGTTACGTATGAGGACATCGGCGGGTTAAGCTCACAGATTCGCAAAGTCCGTGAGATGATAGAACTTCCGTTAAGATTTCCGCAGATATTCGAGCGTCTCGGAATTCAGCCCCCTCGCGGAGTATTGCTCTACGGCCCTCCCGGAACAGGCAAGACAGTAATAGCCCGTGCGGTTGCGAATGAGACTGATGCATGGTTCACTCACATATCAGGCCCTGAGATAATCGGCAAGTTTTACGGTGAGAGTGAAGAGAGATTACGCAACATATTCGAAGAGGCACAGGACAGAGCACCGTCAATAATATTCATTGATGAGATTGACGCAATAGCACCTAAACGTGAGGACATGGGCGGAGAAAAACAGGTTGAACGAAGAGTAGTAGCGCAGTTACTCGCACTCATGGACGGACTTAAATCACGGGGGCAGTTAATCGTCATAGGTGCAACTAATATTCCCAATGCGTTAGATCCTGCACTCAGGAGACCAGGAAGATTTGACCGTGAGATTTCTATTCCAGTTCCTGATCGAAAGGGAAGACTTGAGATTTTGCGCATACACACTCGCGGAATGCCTTTA
>JAFPWQ010000314.1 GCA_017394925.1 Synergistaceae bacterium | reverse complement strand
GGGCCGTTGTAACCGTTAGCCTCTGCTGTGTATTCTCCGGGCGTAAATGAAACGGGAGCATTATTCTCTTTCTTTTCGCCTCTTGCCTTAGCGAGTGCATCATTGACCGCCTTAACGATTCCGTCTCTTGTCATCGTTGCATTACTCACAGCGTCAATTTTTGCTTCTGATTTTCCGATTAACTGTCCGCCGTAATTTTCAAACTGCGGAATACCAAACGGAACTTCTTCTGCACCGTCAATCTCAACAGCAGTAATCTTCTCTTCATCAACCGTAACTTTAACCGTGATTTCAAGATTCTCACTGTAGCCTCTGCCTTTACCCTCATAAGTTCCGGGCGTGAACGTTGCAGCGTAAGACGACATGCATAATGCCATACATAAGAGTACGGCCATACAAAAACGTTTACTCATATGAATATCTCCTTTGTTAATTTAAATTTGGAATTGAGGATATATTACCAGAAAACGAAAAATTTTTTACATGCACGAGTCAACATCAACGCGGTCAATCATGACGTTCAATATTTCGCGGTCAGTCTCCTTCATTCCGATCTTGCCGATATAACCCATGTTCTTGATCGTCTCTTCAACGTCATCTTCAACAAAGCCTTCTCCGCCTCTGAACATGTCATCATTCATGCTCATGTAGTGCGCGAGAATAGCGGCCTGAACTGACGATGCAATTTTTGCGGCACAGCTTGGTTTTGCACCGTCGCAGACAATTCCGCCGACATTCGCGAGAGTGTTCGTGATAGTTCTTGCTACTGCGGCATAATCTCCTCCGGCCATGAATGTTATTGCAGCACCGGCACCGCATGATGCACTGACAGCTCCGCAGAATGCAGAGAGTGATCCGATATAGTTCTTGATGTAAATCGAAACGAGATTGCTTACTGCTAAGGCACGGTATAATTTTTCGCGCGATAAACACCATTCTTCAGCGTAAGTTATGACGGGCATTGTTACGGTGATTCCCTGATTGCCGCTTCCTGAATTTATGATTACGGGCATGGGGCATCCGCTCATCCTTGCATCACTTCCTGCGGCGGCTCTTGCACACGCATAGCTCCGTACGTTTTTCCCCCAGAACTCAAGAATCGTTTTGCCGACTCTCGCGCCCCAGCGATTATCGAGTCCCTCCTGCGATATTCTGGTGTTGAATTCAATCTGACGGTCAAAAATATCTCTCACGTCATCAACGTCAAGTGAATCTGCAAATTCAAGAATCGTTTTGAGCTTCATCATGTTCTTATCGTCCGGATGATTCTCTTCATGCGATTCATTTTTATCCGGCTCACTCTCAAATATAATTTTGCCGTCGCGCATTATTCTTGTGATTCGTGTATGATGATTTTCGATTCGTACGCTGGTTTTATGTTCATGGCCGGTTGCTTCAACTTCGATGAATAGATTCGGAACGTCTTCTGCAAGTGAGACATCACAGAAATCTTCACGGACTAATTTTTTCGTGAGCCTTCTTGCTTCGTCATCTGCACATGAAATAACTTCAAGCTCTTTATCTTCATTGCCTCCCACAGCACCAAGAATTGCGGCGGCTTCGATTCCTTTCTGGCCTCCTGAGTTCGGAACGATTACGCCTTTCACATTCTTGATGATATTTCCTGAGCATGAGACATGAAGATGTGAAACATTTTCGCCGAGTACTGAACGTGCCTTCGCTGCGGCATATGCTATTGCAATCGGTTCTGTACATCCCATAGCGGGGACGAGTTCATCACGCAGAATAGCAATGTAGTTATCATATTCATCACGTGAAATCATTTTTAGCCTCTCCTGTTCTGAATGAATTAATCTGTCTGATAAGTTCATGAATTATATCTCACTGAAACATTACGCGTTTAATCTTGATAAAAAAAGTTGCATATGATATTCTTTGTGCGTTTCAAAATTGGTCAGAAGGGAGAAAAAATTTTCCGTGAGACTTTCATCAACAGCCCGTTATGGTCTTCGTGCAATGTCGGATCTATGCGCGTCATCAGATAATGCTCCTGTATGTGTGAGTGATATTGCGACTCGTCAGAACATACCCGTAAATTATCTTGAGCAGTTGTTCGGGAAATTACGCCGTGCTGGTCTGCTTGAGAGTGTAAGAGGAGCACAGGGAGGTTATATGCTTGCACGTCCTGCATGTGAGATAAGTATTGCGGATATTCTCAAGGCACTGGGTGAACCTGTTATATTCGGAGCATGTCAGACAGAAAAAGGCTGTGAGAATGCAGTGAAGTGTCCCACGTTCAAATTATGGCGCAAGGTTAAAGGCTCAGTCGATGAGATTCTTGAGACCACGACACTTGAAGACATAACCAGCGAAACGATTTCCCTTCTTGAAAGCATAATCCCTGACCCCGAACGTGAAGAGGTCAGAGAACGCGCATTAAGACAATCAAAGGAGGTTTAACTATAAATCATGTTTGTATACATGGATCACACAGCAACAACGCCGGTAAGCCCCGAAGTAATGCAGGCAATGACTCCGTATTTCAGTGATGTATTCGGAAATCCTTCGAGCGTTTACTCATTCTCACGCAAGAGCAGGGCGGCAATCGATAAAGCACGTTCACAGGTTGCCAATGCACTCAACGCTGATTCATCCGAGATATTCTTCACGGGTTCAGGAACGGAAGCAGACAACTGGGCATTGAAGGGTACACTCGAAAAAGCAAAACTCTCAGGAAAGAATCATATCATCACGACCCAGATTGAACATCACGCTATACTTCACACATGCGAATACTTAAAGAAGGTCGAAGGTGCAGAGGTAACATATCTACCGGTTAACTCTGAAGGCATGGTGAGCGTTGAAGATGTGAAGAATGCAATCACGGATAAGACTGCAATTGTGTCTGTCATGTTCGCGAATAACGAAGTCGGAACGATACAGCCCATAAAAGAAATCGGAGCGTTATGCCGTGAGAGAAAAATTCCGTTCCACACTGATGCAGTACAGGGTGCGGCGCATTTGGACATTGACGTTAAAGCAATGAATATAGATATGCTCTCAATGTCAGCGCATAAAATGTACGGGCCTAAAGGAGTCGGGGCATTATATTTGCGTAAGGGAATGAGACCTGAGAATTTCATTCACGGAGGAGCACAGGAAAAAGGCCGAAGAGCAAGCACTGAAAATCTTGCAGGCATTGTCGGATTCGGTGAGGCATTCGAGATACTCAAAGGAAGACTTAACGAGGATAAAGCGATAAATTCATCGAGACGCGACAGATTAATTGCAGGTATTCTTGAACGCATTCCTCACGCAAAATTAAACGGTGCAACGGGAAATAACAGACTTCCGAATAATATTAACTTCAGCTTTATCGGTGTAGAAGGCGAGACGTTATTACTTGACCTTGATGCAAAAGGAATATCGGCCTCAACAGGCAGTGCTTGTTCATCTGAGAGTTTAGACCCTTCGCATGTTCTTTTAGCACTGGGACTGAAACACGAAATGGCTCATGGTTCACTGAGATTTACGATTGGGAGATTAACGACTGATGAGCATATAGACTATGTGCTTAATGTTCTGCCTGAAATAGTCGCAAGAAGACGTGCAATGTCGCCATTATGGGAAGATTATCTTAAATCG
>JAFPWQ010000313.1 GCA_017394925.1 Synergistaceae bacterium | reverse complement strand
CTGTGAGTTCTTGACCTTGCGCATTCCTGAGCCTGATTGCCGCAGATTAAACACTTTCTGAATTCTTTGCGCGATAATTTATTCCCGTGTGAATCAATAACATCAATATCAAATAGTCTTCCAATTTCCGAAGAGTTTTCAATCATCATGGCCATGTCCTTGAGTGCTTCAGGTTCAGCATTCCCGATTGAGAGCAGCAATTCATCGCCTGTATCATTGTGAACTTCATGTGCATCAAGAATATCTGCGTGAATATGATTCAGTCCTTCAAGCAGTAGAATCTCGCCGATGTCGAAGGCTCTGCGAATGAGTTCATTAGTTTTTATTGGTCCTGGAATATTCATAGTGAAAGATATTAACGGTGAGTGATATTTACCGAGAAAATTTTGTTGATTACGAGCGCGTAATTCTCTTCGTTCGAGCATTTGAGCTAAATTAATTTCATTTCCTGTCATGACAAAACAGCTCCCATGATTAAAAATATTTCTGAGAGCATTATATTATGAATTCTTATCTCTTTGTGCGTGATTTAAGTTTATTGAATACGTCTGAACGTTTTATTGCTGAATTAGCCGGTAAATCATTTGCATAATCCAGAGCGGTTTTACCTTCAGCGTTGCGTATATTAGCATCGGCTTTATGGTCAAGAAGTATATCGGCCACGTCAACATTATCATACAGAACTGCAAACATCAGAGGCGTAAATGTTGCTCTGAAAATGCGAAGACCGGCCTGCGAATCGTATTTTATGTTGTCCATAGGATTTTGTGATGTCCATTCGCTTCTGCGTGAAAGTTTTACGTTTTTCAGAAATTCTTTTTCGTCCGCATTGAGAATATAACGATAATTTACATTTCCTCCTGCCTTGATTACAGCATTAATTACATCTCTCGTAACGGAATAATTATCTTTGTATCGGGACGCAATAATATGAAGTGGAGAGCCCAGATAACTATACTCTTCTTCAGTATACTCTTCTTCGTTAATCCAGATGTTTGACCATGTATTTGGATTAGCACCATGTCTTAGAAGCTCACGTATTGCATTTAAGTTTTTGCTTGCAACAGCAAGTGATAAACAATCTCCCATAAAAGAATTTCCAGAATAAAACTCTGCATTGACAGCAAGCCCCAGTTCAAGCAAGAAGCGAATACTTTCAGGATTGCGATTATAATATGCTGCATAGTGTAATGGTGTTTCATTATAGCCGAACTCATAACTAAAGTCAGGATTTAATTCGCCGTTTTCACCAAATTCTTTAACCTCCACATTGAAATTTACGCCTGCTCTTACTGCTTCTCTGAGTTCATCAGGCGTTCCGGTTTTCGCAAGTTCGTAAGGCTTCATAGTTCTTAAAGGCTTTTGTGCTGGTGCATGAACAGTTGCAGAATCAGGCACTCTTGCGGCCATGTCATTCTGAATCATAATCTTCTGCATCATTTCCGGCGGCAAAGGGGGAATATACACGGGCTTTGCTCCAGGCGGAACATAAGTATATGCTTCATTGAGTTCGGGCATATCTGAAGGGTCAACACTTCCGACAATAATATTTGTCATCTTCATACCCTCCATAGTACGCTGACCGTATACCCAGTTATTATCGATGCGTTTTGTTACATAAAATCCGTCATAAGTTCTGAACCAGTTAGGCGGCATGTCTTCAGTTCTGTATACTTCAAACTCAAGGCGGAATGCTGACTGTCTTGCTTTCATTGGGCGAGGCTCGGCGAGTGCGTAACCTGAAAAATTGATTTGAGCGAAAAGAATCACGAACAGAAAACATTTTTTTATCATTATAACTAAATCTCCTGTCTCATTTTAATATTTTCATAGCAGTTAAAATCTCTTTCTTATGCTTCTGCCTCTGTATGTCTTTTTCTTTTTATTCGGAGCTGAAGATGTCTGAACTTTTGATGATTCTGATGACTGATTATTAGTGCTGACTTCCTTTTTGCTGTTATTATTGAGAGTAACGGACAGCAGATAATAACTGTCATGGTTATACATCATGAAGAATTCTACAGGGAATTTCTTAAATTTGCCGGCAGTGAAAGAACCGAAATTATATTCTAAAAGTTTCTTGTAAAAATCAGAGTGATATATTACGGGAATGGGATAAAACACGTTTATTGTCTGCTGTATTAACGGGTGAATACCTTCTGCTGAATTCATTTCCTGCTTTGTGATAGACACAAGAACGTCTTTAATTTTATGAGTCTTTTCGTCCATTTTAAGCGATATTCTTGTGTTCCCTCTGACCATAATACTAATATTATCTCTGTTTGAAGTTATAATATTTTTTTCCCTGAGTTTTTCTGAATCGGCGGCACCGTCATTAAATTTTGCGATGAACTCATCAAGATTCATTTCGACCGGGCGCATAACGGATGCGGAATTGATCCAGTAAATTTTTCTGGTTGATATGCTCTGAACTTTTGCGACAGTCCTGACTTCAAATAATTCTGAATCTATAACCCGTACTTTTTCGTTCTCAGGAGATTTTGACAGCACTGATGAATATTTATTTGCGCGAAGTAAATTCTGT
>JAFPWQ010000312.1 GCA_017394925.1 Synergistaceae bacterium | reverse complement strand
CGGTCATATCGCCTTCTTTGATTGCCTTCTTTGCATCGGGTGAACCGTCAACGCCGTAAATTAATACGCCCTTCATATTTGCGGCCTTGAGTGCCTGAATTACTCCGCGTGCTGTCGGGTCATTTACGCACATAACAACGTTCATATCCGGGTGAGCCTGAATGATATTCTCCATTTTTGGCATTGCGATTTCAAGCTGGCCTTCTGAGCTGTCTTCCTGTGCAATAGTGAATTCAGGATGTGCCGCAATTATCTCTTTGAACTTTGCTATACGGTCAATTCCTGTCTTCGTTGTAGGATGTCCGAGAATGATTGCTTTTCCGCCTTTGGGTAATCTCTTGAGCATGTCTTCACCGCATACCTGGCCCGCCGCAAGGTTGTCTGACGCAACTATACATGCAACGTAATCTTCATCATAGACTGCCGCGTCAACGTTGATGATTGGAATTCCTGCCTCATGTGCCGCCATAAGTCCGGGAGCTACTGCCTGCCAGTCTACCGGGTTAAGGAAGATTGCATCTACGCCCTGTGCAACCATGTCTTCAATCTGGGAGATCTGCTTCTCTGGGTCAAGTGCAGGGTCTAATGTGATGAGTGTATCACCGTTTGCTTCAACTGCGGCCTTGATTGCGTCATTCATTACGCCGAAAAACGGGTTATTCATCGTCATGTAGGTAGCTCCGAACTTTTTGCCCTGAGCACCTGCAATGCTGAATGATGATACAACGAGGACAACAGCGAGGAAAAGAATAAAAAGTTTCTTCATGATAGAGAAAAACCTCCTGTGAATATAAATTTGTAACTTAAAAAATAAATTGGATAGTAGAATTATATACCACAACACTTAAATTTACAGGGGGCATTAACAAATGAAATATTTTCTTGGGATTGATACAGGCACGACTTCAATAAGCATAGCGGCAATTGATTCATCAGGTCATTTACTTGAACACAGAACGTTAAATCATTCTTCATTTATAAAAGGCGAATCGTTCAATAAGATTCAGAATCCCGAACGCATAAAAAATTTTGTGAATGACATTTTTGCGGACATAATGAAGACATTCGGAACACCTTCGGGGATTGGCTTAACGGGACAAATGCATGGAATGTTATACGTAAATGCTCATGGTGATTCAGTGAGTCCGTTATACACATGGGAAGACCAGAGCGGAATCGAAACAGTGAAGATTTTGCGTGAACATGGCATGAAGTGTTCTGTGGGATATGGGCTTGCAACACATTTATATTTGCAGATGTCAAAGAAGATTCCGAATGACGCAGTGAAGATGACGACAATCAGCGATTACATTGCAATGAAGTTATGCGGCAACACTTCGCCGGTTCTCTCGTCAGACATGGCCGCAAGCTGGGGATGTTTTGACTTGCGTACTCATGAATTCATGTATGACTCTCTCAAAAGTGCAGGCGTTAATGTCTCATACCTTCCTGAAATTGTCAGAGGCTATCACGTAATCGGACACACAAAAGAGAATGTGCCTGTTGTGTGTTCAGTTGGGGATAATCAGGCAGCAGTTAAAGGTTCGCTTAGAGATTCAGAAGATGATTCATTATTGCTGAATGTCGGTACAGGCTCTCAGATTTCACTTGTAACGAATGAATATTACGATTCAGAAGGAGACATTGAGACGAGGCCGTACGGTGAAAATAAATATATTTTATCTGGTGCGAGTTTATGCGGAGGACGTGCATATGCAATGCTTGAAGGGTTTTATCGTTCTGTGAGCGGCCATGAATGTTATGACGTGATGATGAAAGATGCAGAGAAATTCATCGAAACATACGGAATGAGTAACGCATGGGAAGTAGAGACCACGTTTTCAGGAACGAGATCTAATCCCAATAAGCGAGGCAGTATTTCAGGAATAAGCACCGAAAATTTTTGTCCGGGCGCATTCACAGCAGGTGTTATTCGCGGAATAGTTGAAGAACTTCACGGAATGTACGAGGCCATGAAGACGATGACAGGAAGAGAAGCAAAATATCTTGCTGGTTCAGGGAATGGACTGCGGAAGAATAAGCTCATGCAGAGAATAGCATCTGAGATGTTCGGAATGGAGGTGCATATACCAGAATACACAGAGGAGGCAGCTTGCGGTGCTGCTATGTGTGCTATGAAAATTGCGTGTATGTGATATAATTTCCCAAATTATGATTCAGGAGGGTAGACAGGAATGTTCGCTGTGAGTATAATGCGATTCACGATTCACGATTCACGATTCACGATTCACGATTCACGATTCACGATTCACGCCTGAATTCTGCCCTAAGAGTTAATCATAACACATATAGCAAGTATAGCAAAGAAGAGGAAAACGCCTTCCATGTGAAGTTATGCATGGGGGGCTAAATTTTTATGGAAGGAAGTAATTTTTATGCTCAAAAAGTTATTAGCGTGCTTCGTTTTTCTTCTGGTTATGGTTTCATCGGCAGCATTTGGTGAGATGGGGTTATACACAGCTCACTATTCAATTGCAGGACTCACTAACGGACAATCAGATTATTCTGATGCAAGGTTTCTTGAATTCACCTTAGAGGTCGTTGATTTTGATTCTGTTGCAACAGAGGAAGACGTTAAACGATCCGGCACAATCACAGTTGAAGGAGGCAATTATTCTTTCTGGAACGGAAAAGAGATGCAGAAAGTTTCAGGAACTCAGGAGACATTCAATCTGGAATTTGAATCGTGGAGCGGTGTAGGTGAAAATGTAGGCTATATGCTTGTTATGGATAACGGCGAGGAGTTCAGCTGCGGAGTTGAAGCAGATAATGGGCTGAACGGTGTATCGGCAAGCTGGAATTTTCCTGATAAGCCTTCATTCAACGGGCGTGGTGTAGTTCCGAATTACAAGACTACAAGAGAACAGCTGAATACATTTGTACCTTATGTTGAATATATACGTTCAGGTTCAAGTGTAACAGGCATAAAGTGGCGCGTAGTGAATCCTTCTGACACGTCAAAGCCCCTTTCACAGGATGTCGGAATGACTTTCAGTGTAAATCACGTATACGATGCTTACAGAAATTCTCTCTATTCAGGCCCATGGGATTTCATTGAACCCGGCAAAACTCCGGAAGGTACAGTGATGTTTGATGAACCGATTGATGAATCAGAAATATATGTGATCAGAGTATACCTCAATTACGAGATTGACGGCAAAGAGACAACTAATCTCTGGTATTTCAGCAGGAATGTAAAACCAGAAACATGGCTTTGGCAGAATCACGTTAATGAAGCGTCATTAGTGAACGGCAAATCAGATTACAGAGATGCAAAATTCGCACACCTTTTCTTCGATATTCAGGCAGATAAAGGAATCGTTGCTGAAGCTAAGCACTTTACGAAGGAAGGACGTATGACGATACCGGGAGGCGGCTATACACTTGCTGATGACGACAATGGAGAAGAACTCGGAATTAGTGTTGAAAAGGGAACAGACAAGACATATGCGCTGAGAATGTATGACGGTGTGACTCTTGATGATTCACTGCTGGAATATCAGCCGGTAGATGAAAACGGAATAAAACTTGGTTTCTCCGGAGGAGCAGAGACAGGTCTTAACGGCCGGACTATAACATGGACATTCCCGGATGAGCTTAATTTGAATGGCAGTGAATCTGTGAATAAATTCAGGTCAACAGCAGAACAGTTAGCACAGGGAGTTCCTTACGCTGAAGTTGTGAGTGCTGACGGAAAGATTACGGCAATAAACTACAGACTGGTTACTTCTCAGAATACATCAGGAATTGTGAATCCTTCCTACAGGACTGATTTCAGGATTTATGTCGAACGTATAAAAGGGGGCAGGTATAGGTCAAGATGGCAGAATGATACAGCATCAGGCACCTGGACTTTACCAGAACCGCAGGAAGTGAGTAACATGAGATATATCATAATAAGGTTACGCACACATGAAGGTACATCATCTCCGTCAATCTACCAGTGGGAATTTTATCCTGCCTCAGAGGAGACACCAGAACCAGAACCAACACCCAAAACCCCAAGTTCATCAGGAGGAGGATGCAGTGCAGGATTCACACTTGCAGGACTCGCATTAATCGCAATTCTCATCAGGAAGCATTAAAACAAAGCACAATTTATGCGGCGCGGCATTCGTTAAATTGTCCCGCCGTGTTTTGATTTCTCCTCTTGCACAAAATCATCATCACTGATAAGATACATTGCCCATTCGGCACTATTCGGAAAAGATATGAAAATATGAAAGGCGGCGATAGAACATCGTAGCAGGCAGTTATCTTCAAGTGAGAGGGGGTGAATGAACATTGCATACGGCATTCACAATCTTCGCACTGATGTTTCTGGTGTTATGCTGCGCTAATTGTGCGGTAAAATTCTATCGTGATAATGACGGCACTATGAGTTTCACAATAGAATTCGGAACAAAGAGATAAACAGATAACGAGACTATTAAAAAATCAATCTATCAATAAATTCATGACATAGAAAATAAAAATGCCGGGAAGCCGTAAAAAGCAGCCCGGTTATTTTATGGCATAATTAGCGTATACATGGAGGTGAATTAATGCCTGAACGAAAAGCGAAAAAGCAGAAAGTGAAAAAAATTAGTCTCCGAGTCCGAAGAGAAATCAGAAAGTTATCGCTGATGGATAATGCGTTCATGAATCTTGTACTTGAGGATAATATTCCATGTACGGAAGAAATTCTGAGGATAATACTCAGCAAAGAAGATTTATCGGTTAAGAGCGTTCGTACACAGAAAATGTTTCAGGGATTTTCGCGCTCATTGTATCTTGATGTATACGCTGAGGACAGTAACGGCGTAATCTACAACATAGAGATTCAGCAGGCGGATGACGGAGCAGATGCCAGACGCACGAGATTTCACACTGGAATGATAGATGTACATGCGTTAAAGGCAGGTCAGGACTTCAGAGAATTACCAGAAGTTTATGTGATATTCATTACGCGTAATGATGTTCTCGGACTGAATCAGGCGATATATACGATTCACAAGTACATAGACGGATCATTGAAGAGATTTGATGACGGTGCACACGTGATATATATTAATGGTTCAGCGGAGAATGACGGGACAGAAATCTGGAAATTGATTCATGATTTGCGGAGTACAGAAGCAAATGATATGTATTTACCCAAATTATCGGAACGCGTCAGATTTCTTAAGGAAGATGAAGAAGGAGTGATGAAAATGAGCGGTTATTTTGATGAGAGGCAAGCAAAAGCAGTTGAAAAAGCGCAAAAAAAATCCAGTGAAAAAACAGCATTGAGCCTCATAGAACTTGGAAAACTAACACTTGAGGAAATAGCAAAGTGTACAGGTTTAACTCTGAGACGGGTACAAGCACTCGCAAAAACACTTTAACATAATAAAACCGGGCGGCCATGAAAAGCTACCCGGTTAATTTTATCGTCTCTTATTTGCAGATCGAATCTATCCATTCAAAGAGTTCCGGAATATCATAATTACCGTCATGCGGAACATTCCATACAGCAGCAACATCAGCATCATAACCTGCATCCCTGAGTTTAAGCGCAAGTATCGCAGGTACAGCAAGCGATGTATCTCTGTCTTTAACGCCGTGCCTAATGCGCCAGTGCTTTGCAGTATTAACTCCCTCTTTGCCGATGAAGTTCAACGGATTCATGATGTATATCTTCTCTAAATCAGCAAGTGCAGGTTTATCTGACGTTGAATGTCTGAATGAATACTCAGTGAAATGCTTATCGTCAAATTCATTATTCTCGTATGATTTCATGTTCAGCGAATCAAATGCAGGTGCTGCTTTCATTCTCGTTGCCCATACTGCATATTTCGATAAGTCAGCTCCCGTTACTTTTCCGTTCCCGACATTAAGCCAGTCAAGACCAAGCACATTTTCGCCGTTGTCTAATGCCTTCTGTGCTGCCGCCATGTATAACCCCTCAATGAACGTTCTGAATGTCCCGTTGCCATTTTCATCAAGAGTATAGCCTTTAAGATTCAAGCTGTTCAAATACGCAGGGAATGCCTTCTTTAATTCTTCAGATGCCGCCTTCATGTTGTCATCCATTTCACGCGCAGGCCCCATGTGATATGTGTTTACTCCGTTGAAGATCCATTCGTAGGGCATATCTGCATGTTCTAAGTCCGTGATTGGGCAGTAGACAGCCGAAGCAAAAATATCATCGCGTTCATCAGCCGCACCGATTGCCTTCAGGTATGGCTCATATTCTTTTGCATTGCCCGTTGCACCAAGAAGCGAAGATAACGCACCGCCTGCACTCAGTCCGTCAGAAATAATTTTTTCTGTGTCGCCTGCAGGTAATTTTTCTTTGTTGTGCCGAACCCAGCGTACAGCAGCTTTGTAGTCTACGATTAATGCCGGAGCTTTCCCGTTCGCAAGCGTTCTGCCTCTTATCGCAGGAGCAACAACAACATAGCCATGAGCTAATGCCGAAAGTGTTATGTTCGGTCCTCCGTGCCTGTTGTCATTCGCAGGGACAAATTGTCTTCCAGGCATGTAGCCTCCTACACCGTTGGGCATGAGAATAGGAGCGGTCTTCGCTGTGTAGCCGTTAATGCTTTCACCGTGAAAATATTCTTCGGGTATGTAGAGGTTCAGCACCTGATATTCTGGTTCAGACGGATTCGTTACGTAGGGAATATCTATCCATGAACGGAAGGTGATTAACTTGTTCCCTGCTAACATCGTCTGAGAAATAAAATTATTCGGAGGCATTACCTGTGAGTCTCTCATGTCAGGAATGAAAACAAGATTTGCGGAGTAAGCACATGATGATAAGAGAGCAACAAAAAGAACTGCGCACAAAAATTTGAATCGCATGTATATATATCTCCTTATTGTGAAAAAGTTCGCGGTGAAATTTATTTTATCATTAAGCGCATAAAAAAACACCGGGACACTATTTAATCCCGGCATTAATATATACATGAATGTGAACGGTCAGATGTTTACTCCTGCATTCCTGAAGACCTCAAGAACTTTCTCAAGCGGCATGTATCCGACCTCACGCGCAATTTCTTTTCCCTGTGCATTTCTGAATATCAGCATGGGAACATAACGCACGTTGTATTCTTTCGCTACGTCAGGATTATCTTCGAGATATACATGGCTGGTTTTGATTGAAGATGCATAATCTGAGTTAATCGTGCTCAGGACTTTTGACATCTGTTTACACGCCGGACATGTTTTTGTCGACAGCATAGTGATTGACGGAAGAGCAGCAAATGCCGATGAGCATAACACGAACACAAGAATGAAAGCGGAAATTATTTTTGCAGACTGTTTCATATTCACACACTCCCTTTTTAATTCTGGATATTTGAATCTTATTTTGAGGTCATGAAGAATTTATGTTTGCATTCTATAAAAAATCGGGTCATAAAGACAATACATAATATATGCGAAATTAATTGCGTTATAATTCATTCAATCATTCACATAAATTAATTCACAAAGGAGAATGACTTTCACACATGGACGAACAGGGAAAGATAATCAGTACATGCGATGTCGATTCGAATCTTGCGCTTCAAATCTGGACAAGAGGAAGGACTCCGCGACTCTCTGTCATGAACAGGAATAAGAATTCACGTAAATTAATTCATATCGCATGGGTCGAAAAACAAGACAGGACTCTTGCGATTAACGGCAAAGAAAGAGGCGAGACGTTTTCATATACAGTTAAAGATTTTGAACCGGCAATACAGAAGATACTTGCAGAATATTACGCGCGTACGAACTTCAAGCTAAAATTTCTGAAACTTGCATTAGACCTTGAGAAGGCACTTGCACATCCTGAGACTATTCTGACAGCATCAGAGTTATCATTGATGTCCGAAGAGAAGAGAAGCTCATTATGGATTGCGGACTGTTCAGTGAGAGACAAAAGCAAATTTCTTCCGTTTTTCGCACTGAGCGAAGAAGAAGCCGCAGTTATCCCCGAAGAGAAAATGAAAATAGCAGGTCCTGCCATGAGAGGCACTGAAGGATTATTGAAGACAGGAGTAACAGCTGCACTCAAAGAAGTGAACCCGGAACGCTGGCACAATACGGTTCGTGTTACGGCTGCGGCCATGTTACTGGGATTCTCATACTGCGGTGCTGACGGAACAAAGACCGCCGATGAAATATGGAGTGAGGGCGAAAAGAAACCCCCGAAGGAAATCGGACAGATGGCAATGAAAGTCCCGGAGAAAAAAATCTCTCTTCATGACCCTGCATTATTCAGACTCGGACATAAATTAACTGCATATATCAGGCATTATTACATTCTTGATGACGTTGAAATACTTTACGTTACGGACAGTGAGAAGGAATTGCAAGAGAGCGGCTTTTCACGTTCAAGGCGCATTGATTTCAACACAGGCACTCTTGGCGATGTTCCGTACAGAGTAACATTCTTCGAGAATGAATTAGAAGGCATGACAGCTTTCGGATGCAACCCAAGAATGCAGACAGCAAGACATACCGGGCATATGGTCATAATGCTTCCGACTGAGACATATAAACGTGCACTGAAGAATGATACATTTGGAACAGAAGATGACTTTTTCACAATTACGCGTCTGCTCTGGGCAAAGCAGTTTAAAGAATGGTACGAGACAATAAAAATTTACGTGAGCAAGTTTGCGGGGCTTAAGTCATGAAGAGATTCATAACAGCAATATTGATTCTGTTTATGCTTTCAGGGGTATCATATGCAGGACATACGCGCAGAATCTCAGTTGTGATTTTCCCAACGATAAACTCAACTGGTCTTGAGATATGGGAGAGCAAATTTTACCCGTATAACGTTCTTGAACAAAAGATGTCGAATTACCTCGAGGAATTATTCAAGACTTCACCGATGATTGACGCAAGAGTTCTTGATGAGGCCGCAATGAATCGCTGGTTATCCGGTTCAAGGCGCGGTGATGACATGGCCGTACAGCTTGAATTATATTCGGCGGTCATGAAGGACAGACATGTAATCGGCACAATGGAATCTGGAAAAGTATTAGTTCGTCTGAGAGTATTTGATTCACGCAGAGTGCAGGAGCTTACAGTCAGAACGGTTAAGGGAACGGATAAGAGATTTACGCTTGATTCTGCTGAAGATATTTTCTTTTTTGACGCTGCAGTTGCTGGTCTGGGAATTCCATTTGAGAATGGGCTTGATTTATTCGGCCTCACGAATAAGAAATACACAGGTCAGAAAATGAGCCGCTTAACATGGTCTCAGTTTCAGGGTACACCTTACTGGCAGGCAATGAAGAATGCGATTCACGAGGCATACCGTCAGTCAGTCGAACAGATTCGCAATGCAATACGAAGCAATGACCCGAATGCAGAACTCACAGCCCGCGATAACTTTTCGGATTCATACAGGACAGTCGGAAGGATACTCGCTCCTACTGCCACGTCAAAACGAAACAGACGCGATTATATTATTTCACTGGGAAGATTCGCGAATGGCTATCTTGATGCTGTGCGTGTGGGTGAAGTTCTTGATGTCATCCGTTCTGATACATATGTTACTGTTGACCCTGATAACCCCGTTGCAGTTCTGCCGAAAGTAATCGGAAAAGTGAAAGTGATTAAAGTTTATGATGACAACGCTGTAGTGAGAGTGATAAAGGACAACAGGAAAGAGTCTGTAACATTGCAGGACTTAGTAGTGAAGACATCTAAAATAGCAGGGAAGTGAGAATTAAGAATGAGAATGAGAATAAAACGATTTGCATTAATTATTACCCTTCTGGCCATGTTCATGACTCCGGCATACTCTGCTGATGATGACAGTACGCCATACATGCCTTATCCTGAACAGCCTAAGAATAAAACGCCGAAGCCCGCACCGAAAAAGAAAGCTCCCGTTAAGAAGCCCGCACCGAAAAAGAAAACGCCTGCAAAGAAGCCTGCACCTAAAAAGACTTCAGCAAAAAAAACGGCACCGGCAAGACCGAGTTCATTACAGCAGGCAATAAGTTTAATCAATCAGGCAAGATATAAAGAGGCTAAACCGTATTTGCTCAATGCGATTAATGCGAACAAGAACGACCCGAACGTCTGGTACTGGTACGGAGTGTGGCATGAAAAACTTGGCTGTTTTCATGAGGCGCAGTATTTTTACACGAAGGCATTGAAGATTGACCCGTCATTTGATCCGTTATCGAGAGTTGCATATTATCCAGATGACCCGGATAAAATTCCGTTATGGGACCCGAAGAGGCCTGCGAGAGTGTATCCAATTGAGACGGGCGATAAAAATTTTACGAGAGTTCCTCCGTTCGCAAGAGATTCTTCAAGTTTTCCTGATGCACCGCAAGACCCCGTTATCCCAAAAGTACCAGTGTATACTCCTCCCGAACGAGGCAGCACACCTTTAGACGGCGATGCATGGACACCTTCTGTTTATGTTCCGCCTTCACCCAATGACCCGTACGTGCGTGAAGGAACTAATCCCGTTTATGTGCCTCCGGAAGGGCCGCTTGAAGCTGAACATAGAGAGACAGTTGAGATTGATATTGCACGAAGAGAAACGAATGAAAGAGAGAATGCAAATTATGACCGGGACAGAATCATACGTGCAGATCTGCCGTTATACACTCCTCCTGCACCGGGTCAGAAAGTTACGCCTCCTCCAGCACCGAAAGTAACCGAACAGCCCAAAAAGAAATCATCAGCGAGTTCTCAGCCTAAACAGCCTCAGGTGCCGCGGAGAGTTGTACGTCAGCAGAAGAATACGAGTACAAAAGCACAGCCTAAATTGCAGACGGTCAGACAGAATACGAGTACGAATGCGAATCGTAATTCTCAGAGTCAGAGACGCAGTACGCAATCACGAACAGCATCATCTGACGTTAGACCTTCTCAGCCGCAGAGACAAAATCAGACTCAGAATCAAAGACGGAATCAAACGCAGAATCAGACTCAGAGACAGCCTCAAAGACAGCAGGAAGTTCAGCGTGTACAGCCTCAAATAACCCGTGAACCTGAAGTGCAGCAGCGTCCGCAGAGACAGCAAAGACAGCAGGAATTTTTGCCGCCTGTGGGACAATATGCACCAGATCCGGGAACTATATCTGAAGCACCGATTCCGCCTGTCGGACAAGGTAATCAGGATTAATATATAATATGCAAAATCAAATGCAATTGAACTCACGAAAGGAGATACTCTTCAGGATGAAAAAATTTTTTTCGGCAGCACTTCTTGTTTTAATGACGCTTATACTTCCCACGTCATTATTAGCAGCGGATAATTCAATCCTTGTGAATCAGCCTGCGTACAATTCAATGAGTTTTTACGTCTTCAAGCCTACAAACGTACCTGCTGATTTTTATGTTACGTATGATGGCTATTTAGTCTACAGAGGCAGTAACAGCGTATGGTTTTACGGTTCATATGAGAACGGAACAATCATTCGTACAGGCTTCATTGTGGGATCAGTTATCCCTTCTGTTGTCGGACTCAGACCGTACAGTACGAGAATGTCATCAACAGCTCCGATTCTTAATGACCCTGTAGTGAGAGGCCGCCCTGTTGAACCTCCCGTAGTGTATCATGCACCTGTTGTTCCGTATGTGCCGGTTCCCTCTGTGCCTGCCCCTGTAGTACCTCCTAATACACCAGTGATAATTTATTCGCCTCCTGCACCAAGAGCAGATTTGTACGCGCCGAATATTATATACTCACCGAATGCAACGAACTGGACTCTGAATTCAAACTTTATGGCAATCGGAAGGTGGCGCAGTCAGGTTGATCGTGTCGGAGTAATCAACAGACCTATGATACCAGTAGCATGGAAAGGTGATTACCCTGAAGTGATTTATGCATGGACGGGTTTGAAGTGGAAACAGTTATCCGCAAAGGGCAGACATGTTACAGCAGCCAGTACTCTGAGACGCGAAATTTACGATTTAACTGTAGATATAAACAAGATAAATCTTCTCAACTGGACTGATAATGATTCTATCGTCTTATCACAGTACGCTTATATGTGGGGTTATCACTGGGTAGGTCTTGTGATACTCGAAAGGAATTACTGATATACATGAAAAAATTTTTGTATGTGATTCCTGCACTGCTTCTTTTGTGTTCCGGGTCTGACGCAAAAGTTTATGTTACTGAGCCTCTGTTAGTTCCCAATTCTGCTTATGCCGGAATGACGTTTTATGTCTATAAGCCCTACAACATGCCAAAGGGCTGGTACGTTACACTTGACGGCTACCCTGTGAAAAAGAATCCTGACGGTATGTGGGTATACGGCAATGCGGAAGGGCCTAATCTTGTCGCTACGAATTATGTTGTTGGTTCGGTCGTGCCTTCAATGGCAGGCATAACGAAATGGATCAGCGATGTTCAAGTCTCAGAGTTACGGAAGCTCCCTACAGAAGAAATATTTGCTGTGCGTCAAAGCGGATTCTCACGTTCAGAAATGGCGCAGGGCAAAAAGTATTCTACATACATTCCTGACTGGACATATAACCCAAATTTCATGGCCATAGGTAACTGGAAAGGCAGCGTAGACCGAATCGGAGTCCTGAGTAACCCCGCTGCACCAATAGCATGGAAGGGTGAACATCCGAAAGTTTTATACATCTGGACAGGCAGAACATGGTATCAGTTAGACGTCCAAGAGTCGCGCACACCTGTTAATGCAATAAGACGTGATTATGTGAACCTGCGAAGATTCATACGGGGTTCGGGCTTCAAATGGTACGAGCAGGATATGCCGATACTCGCACAGCAGGCTAAAGTGTGGGGATATTACTGGCTCGGCGAAATACGAATCACGAAATAGAATCATAAACGCATAAATATAAATGCCTCCTCTGAATTAAAAATTTCGGGGGAGGTTTTTATTTGCACTCTTGCAATTAGTTATATAATTCAGAAAATACTATGCTCACGAAAAAATTTAAATGGAGGGATTGATTCATTCAATGTGTGTACTCCTCGCATATGAAGCCCCTGCAGACAGCCTCGTTGTAAGATTAAGTACGGCCTTCAGCAATAATGATGCTCTTGAGATTCATATTCTCTTTCACGAACTCATAGCACATGCATACGAACATAATTACGCATCAGGAAATATCTGGCAGAATTATTTGACTCACTTCATGCTCACAAATGAAAATTTCTTCTCGCTCTCATGTGAACGAAGAGATTCACCTTCAGGCTCTCTCAAAGACGTAGCACTGCATGACTTTGAAGCATTTCTGAGATTATTTAATCTTAAGAATGAACACATGCATTATGTGAATAATTTCACCGGCCATGATAATAATAATTCAGTCATATGTGAAATCAGCAAGGCAATCTCAGAAGCACATACAGCACAGAGAATTTATGACATTGTAACGAATTTCTACAAGCGTCATGGTGCAGGAAATTTAGCATTCAATAAGGCATTCAGATTTGACAGCGACGAAGAAAAACTTGTACCAGTTTCCGATAAAAACGTAGGCAATGTGAGACTCTCAGACATAACCGGCTATGAGATTCAGAAAAATGAACTCAGAGCTAACACTGAGGCGTTTATCTCAGGAAGACCGGCTAATAACGTTCTGCTTTACGGCGACGGGGGAACAGGAAAATCAACGAGCATAAAAGCAATTCTGAATGAATACGCAGACAGGGGATTACGTGCAGTTGAAATCTTCCGGCATCAGTTCAGGGATATTTTGCGCATAACTGAAATGTTAAGACGGCGCAATTATTATTTTATGCTCTTCATTGATGACTTATCATTTGAAGAAAACGAGAGCGAATATAAATATCTCAAGGCAGTAATCGAAGGCGGAATAGAATCGCGTCCCGAAAATATTTTGATTTATGCAACGTCAAACCGAAGGCATATCGTGCGTGAAATCTGGAAGGACCGCGATGACATGGAACATAACGGTGATATTCACAGGTCGGATACGGTTGAAGAAAAATTATCACTGGCATCAAGATTCGGAGTTGCGATTAATTATTCAAGTCCTTCACGGAAAATCTATCATGAAATTGTCCTGACGCTTGCGAAAAATTCAGGGCTTAATATTGCTGACAAGGGAGAGTTCTTAAAGAATGCTGATGCGTGGGAGATAAGACACGGCGGTATGTCAGGAAGGGCAGCGCGTCAGTACGTAGATTATCTTCTTGGGCGTTCATAATTCAGCCAGTTCCCGCAGGGGAGAAAATGCAATAATCTCTCCTGTTTCTTTCTTTAATATGTCCGTAATATTGCCGTATTTCATGATATAAATTACATTCATGATGCTGTAAACGAGATTCATAAAATCTTCTCTGCTTATTTCTGTTTTCTTCCCGTGTGCTATATCATGACGCATATCCTCAAATTTATATAATTTATCACATAAATCTGAAATTCCTTCTGTGTTACCGGTCAGTTCATTCATTACGTCCTTGTATTTTTCACGGATTAAACGCCTCTGAAAATTTCTGTATTTCGTATAGCGTTCATAAAGATAATCAAAGATTTCACTGCTGCATTTTCTGTTCATTATCTGCTCTTTATACACACTGCTCAATTCAGCATATTGTGTTTCAATCAGGCTGTCGAGGGCACTAAAAGCTGAAAAGAAAGCCATTCTTGTATTTCCTGCATCATCAAATGCAAAGCTCGTTATCAGAAGTTCAACCCAGACAGGAAAGTTATTATGTTTTTTCAGAGCGTAAACATAACATGCAATTGAAGACCCTTCACAAATCACATCAGGACATATGTTATCTGATTCAGTAAATCCTGCACTTACACTTATTTTCCCGCGAAAGTAATCAATACTTCTCAGTCTGTAAGACAAATCGCATTCCCTCTCTGCATCGTCAGAAATGTCATCAAAAATGTCTCCTGTATGAAGGCTGGCTTTATATTTATGCTTCTCAACGGAAGATATTAACTTAAAGTCTTTGCTTTCAAGTTCATTATTGCATGTGTATCTGTAATTTCCAAAACTGTCAGGTATACTCTCGAAAGTTATTATATCCTCAAAATATACAGGTTCAGTTCCAAAAGCCTCGTAAATAAATCTGTGTCTTCGTTCATCAAAAATTTGTCTGCAAAGTTTTTCTTTTGAGTTTTTTTCAAAGCTGTTTGATTCATATGAATGCATTTCCAGATTGAAATATGAATGCGCAAAACGATATTTCTTTGTTTTATGATCCAGTCTGCAGCTAACAGGATAAATATGTTCTGAAACAAAATTAAGATTACAATTTATACGAGTTCTTATCAGCTTTCTGATTCGTTCCTTTAGTGAATATTCTTTCATGATAGCAGCCTTCTGTCCGTTAAATTGAGATAATTATACGCGATTCAAACCCGAAGGGATATGACACAGACAATTCATAGCAGCGTCTGTTCCATGTATTGTGCTCAGTGAATGCCTATATAACTCATGACATTTAGCTTGAACATGATGCAGAACGTCTGCCCGTGCAGCTCGTATATTATTCTGCTTCTCTGATATAGAATCACTGAGAAACTATCGGAATTAAAATCAGAATCAGAAAGGCAGAATCATTCATGAAGACCCCGAAAAATTTTGTGCTTCATTCAAACTGGCCGCCCTCAGGAGATCAGCCCGAAGCGATTGAAGCATTAACTCAAAGCCTGAAGAATAAAAATCGCTTTCAGACATTAATGGGTGTAACTGGAAGCGGAAAAACTTTCACAATAGCAAACGTAATCGCAAATCTGAATCGTCCTGCGTTAGTCTTAGCGCATAATAAGACATTAGCCGCGCAATTATATTCAGAGTTCAAGAATTTCTTTCCCGATAATGCAGTTCGCTATTTCGTCAGCTATTACGATTACTATCAGCCCGAAGCATATATCCCTCAGAGTGATACGTATATCGAAAAAGACGCATCAATTAATGACAGAATAGAGAGATTAAGATTAGCGGCAACGAAGGCATTAATCGAACGCAGAGATGTAATTGTTGTTGCGAGTGTCTCATGCATTTACGGACTCGGCCAGAAGGAAGCATACGAGGACGCAATAATTTCATTCGCGGTTAACGACCGTATAGACATGCGCGATTTCCTTGAACGCCTTGTGATGAATTACTACGAACGCAGCGACTTCACACCAGAGCCCGGCAAATTCAGAGTTCGCGGTGATACGATAGAAATATTCCCGGCATACGAAGAAGATTTTTGTATCCGTGTTACGTTCTTTGATGACGAGATTGAACGCATAGATATAACTCACCCTTTAAGCGGCCATGTCATTGAACGCGTGAATGATGCCTCAATATTTCCTGCACAGCATTATGTTACCCAGAATGACGCAATAGAGAAAGCAACGCCGTTAATTGAAGCTGAACTTGCGAGAATCGAGAGTGAATTCAAATCGCAGGGAAAATTAATCGAGGCTCAGCGAATCAAAATGCGAACAGCTTACGATTTAGAGATGTTACAGGAAGCCGGTTATTGTTCGGGCATTGAGAATTACTCGGTCTATCTTGACGGAAGAAAACACGGTGATCCTCCAGGAACGTTGATTGATTTCTTCCCTGATGATTATATCTGCATTGTCGATGAATCGCATATCACGCTGCCTCAGGTTAGTGGCATGTTCAACGGCGACAGGGCGAGAAAAAAAGTACTTGTTGAGAATGGATTCAGATTACCTTCATGCATGGACAACAGGCCATTAGAATGGAGTGAATTTGAATCAAGAATGCGTCAGGCAATTTTCGTTTCAGCCACGCCCGGAGACTATGAGCTTAAAGCCTCGTCATTAATCGCCGAACAGATTATACGCCCTACAGGTATTCCTGATCCTGACGTTGAAGTTCTGCCTGCAAAGACACAGATTGATGATTTAGTTGACAGGTTACGCGGCATAACAGTAAAGAATGAACGCGCATTAGTATTAACGCTCACGAAGAGAAGCTCAGAAGATTTAGCCGATTATCTTAAGGATTTGAAGTTCAAAGTGAAGTACATTCATTCGGAATTAAATACATTTGAACGTGCAGAACTGATTCGTGATTTACGCTCCGGAAGTGTTGATGTCCTTGTGGGAATTAATTTGCTTCGTGAGGGAATGGACCTGCCCGAAGTTACTCTTGTTGCGATTCTCGATGCTGACCGTGAAGGTTATTTGCGTTCGTATCGTTCATTGATTCAGATTATGGGACGTGCTGCGAGAAATATAAACAGTCATGTAATATTATATGCGGACGAAATGACCGACAGCATAAGCAAAGCCGTTAATGAGACGAAACGAAGACGTGAAAAACAGATTGCATTCAACAAAGAGCATAATATTATTCCCAGAAGCATAAGCAAAGATGTAGCTGACTTACTGCCGCCGGAACTCGCAAACGCATTCACAGATGAATCACATGAAGACTCAGTGAAGACTAAGACCAGCAAGACGAAGCAGAAATCACGAGTCAAAATGAGCATAGAAGAACTTGAACATGCAATGTGGGAAGCAGTCGAAGCATTGAACTTTGAGAGAGCTGCGGTATTGAGAGATGCAATCAAAGAAATAAAATCGCTAGGCTGATACAATTATGCGCAAATCGAAAAGGGAGCGTGAAATATTTTGAGTGAAAATGAAAATGTAACAGGTGTTCTTGAGATTCTGCATTACCCGAATCCTGTGCTCAAGAAGCCTTCAGAAGAAGTGAAGGTGTTCGATGAAGAGCTTGAAGAGTTCGTGAAGAAATTATTTGCGTCAATGCGTGCTCATGACGGAGTCGGACTTGCGGCACCTCAGGTAGGAGTCCTGAAGAAGATTGCAGTGATTGAGTATGACGGTAAGAGCTATACACTCATCAATCCGAAAGTAATTGATTCACATGGCATTCAGGAAGGCGAAGAGGGCTGCTTAAGTTTTCCGGGACTATATGCGAATGTAACACGTCCTGAATGGGTCAAAGTTGAGACGCATGACCTTCACGGCGAAAAAATTTTTATTGAGGCACATGGTTTTACTGCAAGGGCATTCCTTCATGAAATGGATCATCTTAACGGGAAATTATTCATCGATCATCTTTCGAGCATAAAACGTAATGCGATCAAGAAAAAGGCGGCAAAACATACGGGAGGGCATTTCTAGGTTGAATATTTGGTTTATCGGAACAGGTCAGTTTGCGGCTCTTTGTCTTGAAGGTCTCACTAAGCGTAATATTTCTTTCACACGAATCATAACAGGACTTCCGACTCGTTCAGGCAGAAACGGAAAAGAGAATCCCTCACCCGTAGAAATCAAGGCAAAATCACATGGCCTTGATGTAACGCGTACAGGAAAGCTCAATGAGAATCATGAACTGATTCATGCACTTGAACATGATAAGCCTGAAATAATATTCGTGATTGATTTCGGACAGATAATACGCGAGCCGTTTCTGTCATCACCTAAATATGGCTGCTGGAACATTCACCCGTCATTATTGCCGGATTTACGCGGAGCAGCACCAGTTCAACGGGCATTGCTGAAAGGCTATAAGCAGACGGGAGTTAGTGTGTTCAGACTCGTTAAGGCAATGGATGCAGGAGATATTATTGCACAGGGTGAGATTGATATTGCACCTGAAGACAATGCCGAAGATTTGTATTTTCGTCTTTCAGATCTTGGAAGTGAACTAGCAAATGAATCACTGAATCGAATTCATGAAATCAATTTTACGCCTCAGAATGAAAATCTTGCGACATATGCGCCGAAATTAGAAAAGAAAGATTTCGCATTATCGTTTGACATGTCAGCAGAAAAAATAATAAACACAGTCAGAGCACTGGCCATGTCAGGAGGAGCGTATATCATGATTCGCAATAAGCGCGTTAAATTATGGCAAGTGTCATTGCGTGATGATATAAGAGCTTCAGAATGCGGACGTGTTATGAGCCTTAATGATTCGCTTGTGGTCTCGTGTGCTGACTATGGGATTGAGATTCAGAAAGTTCAGAGCGAAGGCAAAAGTATAATGTCGGGAATCGAATGGTCAAGAGGCTTAAGAATCAAACAGGGCGATATGTTAAGCGGTATGTAAATTATGTATTAATGCGCTATAATAAATCAAATTCATGTATTAATTCAAGAAAAGGGCAGGTGTTCTTATGCCGCAGGAAAAATTGAAAACGCTTGAAGAACTTCAGGAAGTCTGCGTGAAGGAGAACAGAATATTTGAAGGCAGGATATTAAACTTGCGAAGTGATGATGTCCGCACTCCTTCAGGGCATATTGCAAAGCGTGAAGTAGCTGAACACAAATCAGCCGTAGGAATGTTAGCAGTTACGAACCGCAGGACTATATTGCTCGTCAGGCAGTACCGTTATGCTGTGAATGAGATCATGCTTGAAGTGTGCGCAGGTCTGATTGAGAAGGGAGAAGACCCTGCACAGGCAGCAGAGCGTGAGATGCAGGAAGAACTTGGAGTTAAGGCAAAAACCCTTCAGAGAATCGGCGAATTTTACGCCTCGCCCGGATTCTGCACAGAAATATTCACACTGTTCATTGCTTCTGACCTTGAAGAGTCATCATTACCGCAGGACGAAGACGAAAACGTTTCGGTTATCGAAGTTTCATTTGACGATATACCGTTAATGATTCGTGAAGGAAAAATACGGGACTCGAAGACATTTGCGGCTCTTTCGTGGCTCATGGCTAAGGAGGGGATTCGTATTGACCCCTGATGAAATATAAAGCTCTAAGTGCGTTGTTCCCGGTTTCATTCACGTAGTAATATATTCATTCAATTCAAAAAAACTCAAAAAAATTCAAACAGGAGAGATTAATTCAATGTTAAACAATTTTAAGATTACGGGCAAGCTCACGATAGGATTCGGGATTGTCCTTGCGCTTTTCGGAGTCGCAGTATTCTTCTCATGGACAAGCATCTCAGCAGTACAGTCAGACGTGGCATATCTTCAGAAGGT
>JAFPWQ010000311.1 GCA_017394925.1 Synergistaceae bacterium | reverse complement strand
GCAAATTTTTTCTCTGAGTTCTTAGTGAATGAATGAGAGAAACTGAATATTATTCCAAGCATTATTGAGAACGCCGCTAAATGATCTGTAACAGCAACAAGATACTTTAAAATTTTTCATTCCCCCTGACATAAAAAGCGGAGAGCCTGCCGTTAAAGCAAACTCCCGCAAAAAATTTTTTCCGAATGAAGCGATGTTACTTACGATTTCTTAGTCGTTCTGTAACTGCTCTGCTGTATAATTCCAGTTGAATTCAACAGTATGAGTCTTGAAGAATTCCTTTGCACCTTCTTTTGCCGGTACGCCTGTCTCAGGGTCAATGTGAAGCAGGTAATCGGTCGGAGGCTCAATAATGAATCTCAGCTTGTACTGTCCAACCTTAAGGCCCTTTGCTATGTTCGCACCATAGTGGGGGCCGTCATCCGCGTTCATGGGCATGAATGAGCCTTCCATTACTACCGTTTTTCCGTCCATCTGCAGAATCTGATACTTCACCGTCAAATATGCAGGCCAGATGTTGTCGCCGTTGCCGAAGCCATAAGCTACTGCGTACATTGGCTGAAGGTGAATATCTGCCTCAAGGTGCATGTCTGACTCTTCGCGTGAAAGTCCTTTGCCTGTCGGGTACATATCAACTGCCTGGAAGTAAACTGCCGCTACGTTATACGGTCCGACCTGAGTCTCGCCGATGGGAATCTCTTCAAATCCGACTTCACCGGGACGTACTGATACTGCTTCTGCTCCGAATGCTGCTCCTGTGAAAGCGAGCGTAAGAATCATTACTGCAAATACTACTTTCTTCATGATGAATAAAACCTCCTGAATAAAAATTTTATCTATAAACTCTCTGCATGATTCAACAGAGGATTTATACTATTTCGATCCCGTTTTCTTTTTCCTGAATAAATGCGGAATTGTTATCCATGCCGCCGCAACTACAAGCATTATCTGAGGGATTAACGTCTCTGCACGGTCATATATGCTCAAAATCTCAATGGTGAATCCCTTCATAGCCGGAATAATTGTACGGCCTGTAATCACGTCTGCTTCTGTGAGTTCCTGAACACCTTTGCCCATGAATGATATGCACATCAGGAAGAGCAATATACTCGTGAACAGGAAGAAGGCTCTTAACGGCAATTTCACGCTGAAATATCTGAATGCTACCCACACAGCCGCAAGCACAAGTACTCCTGCACCGATACCATAGGCAATGTATGTAGGGTTGCTCATTCCGCCGGTGAAAGCCGCAGAGTAAAAGAGAATTAATTCTGCACCCTCACGCATGACTGCAATGAATGCCGCGAATATTAATGTCCATTGAGATTTTGAATCGATTGACTGCTGAACCTTTCCGCTGATGTAATTCTCCCACGCAATAGTATCTGCCTTCGAGAGCATCCAGTTGCTGACGTAAAATAGAACTGCAACAGCTAAGAACATTGTCCAGCCTTCTAGTAATTCACGTGCAACTCCGCTTTCATCTCCCATCATGTAGTCTAAGAACCATGCGAGAATCACACTTGCGATTATTGCCGCGAATGAACCAAGATATACCCCTTTAAGCATGTGCTTATTGCCGGTCTTGATGAGATACGCAACGATTGCCACGATAACGAGTATTGCTTCGAGACCTTCACGCACTAACAGACCGAACGCAGTTATGAATGTCAGCCAGTCCCGACTCACTGGTGCGCGTTTCTCTGTTGGCTCTGATGATGTCTCACTCACAGAAGGCGTTGATGTCTGTACGGGTGCAGGTGCATTTGCTAATACTGGGCGTTCTATTTGCGTGTCTTTGTATATTGCCTCGCCTACGTTATCGGGGTCAGATATTTCTGCAAGTCCGTCGAGAACCATTGAGTCCTTGTAGACTTTGATTTTCAGGTCTTCGATCTGCTGAAGCAAAACGTCTTTGTCTTTCTGCTGATTGCCGAGTAAAACATGTTTGATGTCCGAAAATTGCCCCTCAATATGACTCACTCTTGCCTGTGAGATCGCAATCATGACCGTACGCTCTACTCCCTGAACCTCATAGTACCCGAAGTATGCATCATTCACATGTTTGTATGCGTCCTGATACTTATCGTTCTTTACGTCTTCGATTGCCGCGTTGAATTCAAGTGCCATGTCTGCGGCTACTGCTCTCCAGTCTGCATAACGTTTTTTCTTTTTGGCCGCCTCTGATTCATTCGTGAACGTTAAGATAAGCGCGAATAACATTAAAGTCAGCAATGCATAACAAGCAAAGCCCCTTCTGATTTTCAGCAAGTGGATTATCTCCTTTTATGTGAGTTAAATTGTATGTGTCAAACTTATTTGATTTTCTTTACGCGTGGAATTCTACCAGTCATTAATTTTCAGGTCAAGTTTAAATGTTAATACACACAAACTTTATAGCATGATGACTTCCGGAAGTGCTTCGATTCCTTCAAGAGGGATTATTGCCTTAACTCTGAAATTCAGCATGTCCTGTTCAAGTCTGAAATTTGGAGCATAATGTTTGATTCGCTCAATGCCTTTGTGAGTGCCTGATGAGATTCCAGAGAGCATAAATATTTTTTCGAGTCTGTGATTGCGTGTTATTCCCCGTATGATTGAAGGGTTATCGATTATTGCCCTCAATGGACGCGGCTTTACCGTTACGTTTATGCTTCTTGATATGTTATAGTCCGAATGCAGAAGCGAATTGATGAATGCCTCACGTAATGCACATGCGCACCTGTCAGAAAGTTTTTGCGTCAGTCTGGGAAGTATATCCGTGTATGACCTCCAGATGTTATATGCTTCAATCTTTGTGTCATTCACCTTCACACGAACACGAATAAATTTCCCGAACATTAACGCACCGGCAAACGTTAAATGCCTGCCCGAATATATATATGTGCGTTTAAAGAACTCATCACGATTCAGATTCGCATAGTCCGGGTGCAATTTCAGAACTGAATCGCGGAATTCATTCATGCATTCTTCATCTAGTTTTGCCTTCACCGGGAAATCATCACGCGATAAGCTCAATGCGTCCATGCTCATGATTGAACGCGCATATCTTCCTGAGACTATGTTCTCGCCTTCAACGCGTCTGTATACTCTGTTGTGAATCATTGCAGGTCTGTCATGCCATTTTAATGGCTGAACATGAATTGCATATCTCTCGTCTGGTAGTGCCTGAAGGGTGCAATCTATTTCGGAAGGAATATTAATCTCAGGCAGTGAATCAGAATCAATGACAACAAAGCCTCCTGATGAATTAGCGAGGGCACATATACATTCAGGGAGTTTATATGCTTCGTCAGAATCAAGAAAGCAAATATCATCTCCCGTCTCGTAATCATGAATCAGCTTCGCAGTCTCCGTTTTAATATCAGAAATTTTTTCTTTCACATTAAATCCCGAACTTAATTCTCCGTCCATAAAAAATTTTTCGCATATTATAATTTATTCACAATTTTTAAATATTATTCGTCATGATTCATTACAAAGAGGTGAATGCTATAAAAACTTTCCTTATAGTTGACGGACACAGCATAGCATACAGGAGTTTTCATGCGGTGAATGCAAAGCTGACTGCTCCCGACGGAACACCTACGGCAATGATAACAGGTTTTCTCAATATACTTTTCAGAGTGCAGGACATAATTCATCCTGACTGCAATATAGTCGTCTTCGATGCTCACGGAAAAACATTCAGGCATGACCTGCTGCCGACATACAAGCATGACCGTAAACCTATGGCCGATGAGTTAAGGATTCAATTTCCGTTGTTGCAGGAGCTTTTGAGATTCATGGGATGCAATGTGATAATACGTTCAGGCGTTGAAGCTGATGATGTCGTTGCGTCAGTCTCGAAACTCGTTCATGCGTCAGGCTATTACGGAGTGATTCTCTCTTCGGATAAAGATTTATTCCAGTTATTAGACACAGGAGTAACGATGATACGCCCGGTGAAGAGCGGTTTATCCGGCGCAGAAATTTATGATAAGAACGCATTCGTGAAAGAGTTCGGATTCATGCCTTCGTCAATGTCAGATTATCTTGCAATTACAGGTGATAATTCAGACAGCGTGAAGGGCATAACTGGAATCGGTGAGAAGGGTGCGAAGAAATTACTTGCTGAATATTCAAGTCTCGAAGCAATTTATGAATCACTTCCAGCACTCGCAAATGGTATACGCAGTAAACTTGAATCTCATGGCCTGGAAAATGCATTATGGACACGCGAGAATATAATTAAACTCAAAGATAATATTTATGAGGGCGAAGAAGGGCAGAACTTTTTGAATGAATGCATGAACTTTTCAGGGGACATTCAGAAGGCCGAAGAATTAGCCGCGAGATTAGGACTGTCGAAACTCTTAAAGAGAATGGGAAGCAGTGCAGAAATCACGACACGCAAAATTAATGACACGGGAAAAATCATCATGCCCGACTGTGATATTATCACGAGAGACTACAAGAACGAATTGCGAATCAATCCCGGAAACTTTGATACGAATCTAAGAGTATGGGACTTAAAGACAGCGTATTATCTCCTTCACCCTGACAAAGCCGGAAATGAATTTGCGAACGTAACAGCAAACATGAATCCCGATGATATTGTGAACATGGCCGGAAGACTCGAAGCTGAAATACGCGCTCATGAATCGCTAAGTGCTGTTATGAATGATATAGACATTCCGTTAATCCCTGTGCTGAATAAAATGGAGGACAGAGGCGTAAAAATAAATCCGTCAAAGTTTCAGGCAGTGGAAGATGAACTCGAAGCAAGAATAATTGAAATTGAAGAGTGCATAACCAAAGAGACAGGCACAAGAATAAATGTAAATTCACCTGCTCAGGTATCATGGCTTTTGTTTGAACGTCTTGCATTTGAGCCTGAGACCAAAACACGCAGCAGAACGTCATACTCAACGAGTGCACAAGTCCTTGAACATCTTGCAGAACGTCCGAACGGTGCAGTACCGCGTTTAATTCTCGAACACAGAGAACTCTCAAAAATGCTTACGGGATTCGTGATTCCATTGCAGAAGGCCGCAGATGAAAACGGAATAATACACACGACATTTGAGCCTGCATTCACAGGAACAGGAAGACTCAGCAGCAGAGATCCGAACTTGCAGAATATACCGGCATTCGGGAAATGGGCAGATGAAATTAAATCGGCGTTAATCCCGAAAGAAAAAGGCAATGTCTTTGTCGGAGCAGATTATTCGCAGATTGAATTGCGGGTGCTTGCTTACATGTCAGGTGAAGAGAGACTCATTGATGCGTTCACTCATAACAGAGATATTCACACAGAGACAGCCTCATGGGTATTTGATGTAATGCCTGAACTCGTTACTCCTGAATTAAGACGCGCGGCCAAGATGATAAATTTCGGTCTGCTTTACGGCATGACATCATTCGGGCTTGCTGACCGTCTCAATGTCTCACGGACAGAAGCAAAAGACATAATGAATAAATATTTTGCGGCTCTTCCTGGACTGAAAGCATTTCTCGATGAATTGATTGATTCAGCAAAAGCAACGGGCTTCACTCGAACACTATTCGGAAGGATTCGCAGAGTTTCAGAGATACCTGCAAAAGGTCCTGCACTTGACCGCACACTCATAAACAGTCCGATTCAGGGAACGGCGGCAGATATAGCGCGTAAGGCCATGATAAATTTTGAGAGTTCATGTTCAGGAAAATTATTTTTGCAGGTACATGATTCACTCGTGTGTGAATGTCCTGAATCTGAATCGCAAAGCATTTCTGAATTAATGAGCGATATTATGATTGCGTCAGGTGAAAAAGTGAATCATTTGGACGTAAAGACAAAGACAGGCAGAACATTAGCAGATGTGTAAAAGTGTGTAAAAATTATAAGTATATGCTACAATTAAATCTCAGAAAAAATACTGAGTACAAAAATTTTTTAAAATTCTAAGAGAGAAGGTTATATTTCATTATGATGAATTTCCTGCGTAAACAAATGAAATGGGTTATGGCTATAATTGTCGTTGCATTTCTGCTTTCAACGTTCTTTATGTACGAGGGCAGAAGCACAAGACGTACACCTGAGAGAAACGCTGACGGCACTATGAGCGACTATGAAGTTGCACAGATAAACGGACGTTCATTAATGCGTTCGGAACTTGAGAGAAGAGTACGCGATCATCTGAGCAATTATAATTCAAGAAATCTTGAGAGCTTAGACATGCCAGCAATATATCAGGCAGTATTAGACCAGGCAATTCTTGAATCACAGCTCGCAAAAGAAGTTGACGAAAGCGGAATACGTGTATCAGATGCAGAAGCTGATATGGCCATGAAGAATTACGCGGATACATATTTTCCGACAAGAGAGACATTCTATCAGGCACTCGCGAATTCAGGCATCAAAGTTGAAGACTACAAACGCGGATTAGCGCGCCAGATGGCAGTTGACCGTCTGCTGAGCAATGCAATCGGAGAGATTAATATCAGCGAGGACAGAGCCGTAGAATTCTATGACACAATGAAGAATTTGATTTACTCAAGGCCTGAAGGATTCATGATTCACGCTGCGAATTTCAACAAGAAGGAAGGCGCAGAAGTCTTACGTGAAAAGTTAGTATCAGGCGGAAGCTGGGACGTAATAGTCTCAAATGATGAGCTTGCATCGAATGACTTAATCAATATCACGAGAGAACCTGTATTCCTTCCGTCAACGGCATTAACGACAGGAGCATTTTCAGTTCTTTCGTCTCTTGATGTCGGAGAGATCAGCCCTGTGTTTGAAGTAACGAGTTCTGATTTTGCGGTCGGACTTAAGACTCAGCGCGTTGAAGCGACAGTAACGCCCTATAACGAAGTGAGCAGTGATATACGTACGCTCTTAACTCAGCAGGAACAGAGAAACAGACTCACGGCATATGAAACATCACTCAGAAATAAAGCACAGGTTACGATTAATGATGCATCACTTTTCGCACGCAATACTGTAACATCACCAGATGAAACGATACCAGAATTAGAGGTTGAAGACATTGCTGAAATTTCATCAGACGCTAAGACGGAAACAGAATCGAAAGAAGAAACAGCACCTGCAATAGTGATTGAGGAAGTGAAAGACGAATCTGAATCTGAAAAAGAAGAAGCATCTTCAGAAATCAAAGCAGACGAGGCAAAAGCAGATGAGCCTGCAGAAGTCAAAGCTGACGAGGCAAAAGCAGATGAACCTGCAGAAGTAAACGCAGAAGAGGCCAAAGCAGAAGAGCCTGTGAAGGAAGAAGCTAAAACAGAAATTCCTGCAGAGGCAAAAGATGAAGTGAAGACAGATGCCCCTGCGGAAGTAAAAACAGACGAAGCAAAAGCAAATGCACCTGCAGAAGTAAAACCAGATGAAGCAAAGACAGAAACGCCTGCAGAGGTCAAAGCAGAAGAGGCAAAATCAGAAGAGCCTGCAAAAGATGAAGTAAAATCAGAAGCACCTGCAGAGGTCAAAGCAGAAGAGACAAAGACAGATGAATCTGCACCCGTTCAGGAAGAAATAAAAACAGAAGAAAAAGCAGTAACGGAAGCATCAAGTGATGTAAAAGGAGCTGCGGAATAGTTTTAAGTAACAGGAAAGTGATTTACACATGGCATCAACACAGCGTCAAGACATTCACAAGATATTAATCATAGGGTCAGGGCCGATAGTGATAGGTCAGGCGTGCGAGTTCGATTACTCAGGGACTCAGGCGTGCAAGGCTCTTCGTTCACTGGGATATGAAATCGTATTAGTGAATTCAAACCCTGCAACGATAATGACAGACCCCGAAATGGCAGATATAACATACATTGAGCCATTGAACCCCGAAAGACTCGAAGCAATAATTGAACGTGAAAGACCCGATGCATTATTGCCGAACCTTGGCGGTCAGTCAGGATTGAATCTCTGCGCGGAACTTCACAAAATGGGAATTCTCGCAAAGTACAACGTTCAGGTAATCGGAGTGCAGGCAGATGCAATTGAACGCGGCGAGGACAGAATCGAGTTCAAGAAGACAATGCAGGCTCTCAATATCGACATGGCCAGATCCAAAGTAGCATACTCGGTTGAAGAGGCATTAAGCATTGCAGAAGAATTAAATTATCCCGTTGTCCTGAGACCGGCTTACACAATGGGCGGTGCAGGAGGCGGACTCGTATATAACCGCGAAGAGTTAAAGACAGTCTGCGAACGGGGATTACAGGCAAGTATCGTACATCAGGTTTTAGTTGAAGAGAGCGTATCAGGCTGGGAAGAACTTGAGCTTGAAGTCGTACGCGATAAAGATAATAACATGATAACCGTATGCTTCATTGAGAATATCGATCCTATGGGAGTTCATACGGGCGATTCATTCTGTGCTGCCCCGATGCTGACGATAAGCAAAGACTTGCAGAAAAAACTTCAGGACATGGCATACAAAATCGTTGAGCATATCGGCGTAATCGGCGGGACTAACGTACAGTTTGCGCATGACCCGAAGACAGGACGCGTAATAGTGATTGAGATTAACCCAAGAACATCACGGTCAAGTGCTCTTGCGTCAAAGGCAACAGGTTTTCCCATTGCGTTAGTGTCGGCAAAACTTGCGGCGGGGTTATCACTCAGCGATATATCATGCGGCAAGTACGGAACACTCGACAAATATTATCCTGACGGTGATTATGTAGTTGTGAAGTTCGCACGCTGGGCATTCGAGAAATTCAAAGGTGTACAGGATAAACTCGGAACACAGATGCGCGCTGTCGGTGAGGTCATGAGTATAGGCTCAACGTTCAAAGAGGCAATGCAGAAGGCTATACGTTCACTCGAAAAAGACCGTTATGGACTGGGCTATGCGAAAAATTTTCATGAACTCTCAAAAGATGAGTTATTGAAGCTGCTTGAATATCCCACGAGTGAAAGATACTTTGTGATATATGAGGCATTACGCAAGGGAGTAAGCATTGATGAAATTCATGAACTCACGAAGATAAAAGCATATTTTCTTGAGCAGATGAAAGAACTCGTTGACGAAGAAGAAGAAATAATCACTCACAAGGGCAAAGAACTTCCCGATGAGTTACTCGCACAGGCAAAACGTGATGGATTCTCTGACAGATATTTGGCCATG
>JAFPWQ010000310.1 GCA_017394925.1 Synergistaceae bacterium | reverse complement strand
GTCTTCTTGCTTTACGTCTTTCAAGTTCATCAAGTATTGCTTTGCGTAATCTGACTGACTGCGGCGTAACTTCAACAAGTTCATCGCTCTCTATCCATTCCATAGCTTTCTCTAATGACATTCTTCGGGGAACATCAAGTTTCGTTGTGAGTTCTTTCGTTGCTGAACGGTGATTAGTCTGCTGCTTCTTCTTCGTGGGGTTGCAGGGAATATCACCGGGTCTTGAATTCTCTCCGATAATCATTCCGTTGTAAACCTGCTCAAGCGGTGAGATGAATAATACGCCTCTGCTCTGCAAGTTCTCAAGCTGATATGCTGTAGCTTCTCCCGTGTCCATGCTGACGAGTGAGCCTCTGTTGCGTGTCGTTAAATCTCCGGCCCATTCCTTATAGCCGCTGAAACAGTTAGACATTATGCCGAGTCCGCGCGTGTCTGTCAGAAATTCTCCTCTGTAACCGATTAGGCCTCTTGTCGGAATCTCAATCTCGATTCGCAATAGTCCTCTGTCAGGGTTATCGATGTTCATGACTTTCCCTTTGCGCTTTGATAATTTCTCGAACACTATTCCCTGATACTCTTCGGGGACATCAATAGTAACGAGTTCATACGGTTCACACTTTACGCCGTCTCTATATTCAATTATGACTTCGGGCTTTGACACGCAGAATTCCATTCCCTCGCGGCGCATCTCTTCAATGAGAATGCCAAGCTGTAATTCGCCTCGTCCTGATACTTTCACTCCGTCAGGACGGCCAAGATCTTCCATGCGTAATGATACATTCACATGCATTTCTCGAATCAGTCTTGCCTTCAGCTGTCTTAATGTTACAGCCTGACCTTCACGCCCTGCAAATGGTCCTGAATTTACCAGAAAGAACATTGAGACTGTCGGCTCCTCAATAGAAAGCGGCTTTAACGGCGAGTCAGAAATTTCTTCTGCTGAAAACGTATCGCCAATATCGATTTCATTCGGACCAGTGAGCCAGACAATATCACCTGCACTTACTTCATCAACTTCAACACGGTCAAGTCCCCGCGTTACCCAGAGCTGCGCAACTTTTGCGTTCTCATGGCCGGTTATCGTCCAGTCATCACCGCTGTGATCTGTCGTGTTCCATTTCGTTGACGTTCTCGTGAATGCTTCGCCCTTGCGTATATGTCCCTGAAGAATTTTTCCGCAGCCTATACGACCGACGTATTCATTCCATGCGAGTGTGCTTACCTGCATTAAGAACGGCTTATCGGGATCAACATCGGGAGCAGGAACGTGATCTATAATCGCCTGAAATAAATCGTCCATGCCTTCGTGAGGCTTGCTGAGGTCATTCACTGCCCAGCCGTTAAGACCTGAACCGTAAAGCACCGGGAAGTCTGCCTGTTCATCAGACGCTCCAAGCTCAAAGAACAAATCAAACGTGAGATTCAATGCGCGTGTAGGGTCTGCACCTTCACGGTCTACTTTGTTGATGAATACTAACGGACGCATTCCGATTGATAGTGCATGCTGAAGAACATAACGTGTCTGCGGCATTGGTCCTTCGTTTGCGTCAACGATGAGGATAACAGAGTCGACTGTTGAGAGTATGCGTTCAACTTCGCCGGAAAAATCTGCGTGTCCGGGAGTGTCTATTATGTTGATGAGATAGCCTTTCCATTTAACTGTGCATGGCTTGCTTCTGATTGTGATTCCCCGTTCACGTTCAAGGGGATTTGAATCCATTACGCGCTCGGCCATTTGAGTGTGAGCCGCGAAGGTCTGTGCTGCCCTGAAGATTGAATCTATGAGTGTGGTTTTGCCGTGATCTATGTGTGCTACGATTGCGAGGTTGCGAATGTTCTTTGCGTTCTGTGCTTGCATAAAAAATTATCAGTCCTGTTGTAATAAATTTTTTTTGGCAATTTTAGCACATGTTGCTTTAGGAAAACCTAAGAGTAAAAATATGTAGCAGTTGCTATTTTTTAGTGTATAATGTAAAAAAATAAAATTTATGGGATAAAGGTGGAATGAAATATGCCGTCTTATGTGATAGCTTTCGATCTTAAGATAGATGACCTTAAACAATATTACTCCCCGACAAGTCCTAATAATGCCTATAACGAGATAGGAAGTTTTCTCAAGCGTAATGGTTTTTCACATCAGCAGGGCAGTTTGTATTTTGGTGATGAAACTATAGATGCCGTGAGGTGTGTACTTGTTGCTCAGCAGCTTTCTAAGAAACTTCCTTGGCTTTCACAGTGCGTAACGGATATTAGAATGTTGCGTATAGAGGACAACAATGATCTAATGCCCGCACTCTAATGTAGGTTACGTAAATTTCAAAATCGAATAAATCAAGGCGGAACGAGTCGCCCCTTCCGCCTTTCTTATTGTCTTGTGATTGTTACTACTCCAATTTTTTCATTTTCATTAGTTCCTTAAGTTCCATTACAGCTAAGAAAAATTCTTGTCCCTGCTCTGGAAAACGTTTTTTCAAGTAATCTAAATTTATATCTGAATTATGCCGTAATTCGTCATAACTTAAGAAATCACCTTTATGTCCAAAGAAAATGAAGAATATTTCTTTGTGAGTAAAAATACCATTCAAACAAAAAGCTGCACCGTGCCCCAAAGGGAAAATATTTAACCAACGACATGTATAAATTTCCGTAAGATGTGATCCTATGGCACCAGAGACTTCCCATTTGTATCTGTTTTTATCGTCATTACTAGAAGAATAACCATATTTCGTGGTTATGGCGACAATATCCTTCCGCGTTAAATCACGACTCTTAAATGTAAATACGTCGAATTCGTCATTCCTCATTTTCGCAAGAACTGCCTCGCTGATTTCATATTCATAACTAAAGTCAATATTAACCTCAACACACGCTATCCCCTCGTCCTCATCGCCCAGCAGGAAATACACCACCCCCACAAACAGATTATTGCTCCAGTCTCCCGCCGTAGTGTTGTCCTGAATCACTCCCAGCAATCGCCGAATCTCCTCACGCTTAGCCTCTGAGTTCGCCGCCAGCCTCTGCACCCTGTACTTTGCCTCCTCAAGTTTATACGGGTCATTCCTCAGTACAGGCCGCCAAACCTCCGCAAATTTGTCGTAACACCTCGTAGCTTCTTCATCATCGTTCGATTCAATTGCAGCTTTTGCACGATAGTACCAATACGGTGGATACATCTGAAAATTTCTCTCAACGTTTCTCGCACGCAACATTCGCAGTCTCTTTGAAGGGTCTGATTCATTCACGGCCTTGTAGAATCCGTTCAGACTGTCCTGCGTCAATCTGTATTCATCCGGCAGCTTATACTGACGCAATAAATTCCATGACGCATTAAGCAGCATAACCTGAAGACGATTGCATTCTTCAATATCTTCTTTCTTCAATCTCCACATCTCATTGTCAAAACCTTCAAGGAGTTCTGCTCTTGCATTCTGACACTCAAGATATGATGACACACACGAGACTGCAAGATTGCCTATAACGCTCCGTAAATTATTACCTTTTGCCTTAATCTTTGAGAACGCTTCAATAATTTGTTTTTGTTCACGGCGTTTGAATTTCTCTCGTAGTTTTTCTGATTCATCTTTGCGAAGTCCCTTGCCCGTGATGAAGTTCATTAACTCAGAATATAATCCTGTCATCTCGTAATCACTCTCAATATTTCCGAGTGCAAGCTTGTTGATTATGTTATCGTACTCATGCTGAAGTACTATTCTGTCTTCTGTCGTTACTATCCTGTGAACTGACACAATAGCCATGTTCAAAGCAAGCATTGTGTTATGAGGGTCATATTTCTCTTCAGATAATGCAGGCATTGATGACGACATTATGATTGACATTACGACTAATGAAATTACACGGCGCATTAATATCTTCCTTTCACTTTTGAGGTCATATAAGCATAACAAAAACAGGTTCGTACAGCAATAAAATCACCGCGTACAAACCTGCCTGAAATTTTTTCAGTCTTAATGTTTACAGATTCACGTTCGGAATAGTCGCAAATCCCTTCGCTAAATCTTCGTCCGTCGGAATGTAATCCGTCATCGTCCCGTCGTTATACTTTTCGTACGCAAGCATGTCGAAATATCCCGTACCAGTGAGGCCAATGATGATAGTCTTCTCTTCGCCGGTCTCTTTGCACTTCAGGGCCTCATCAATTCCGACTCTAATCGCATGACTCGATTCAGGAGCGGGAAGTATACCCTCAACACGGGCAAACATCTCTGCGGCCTCGAATACACTCGTCTGTTCAACCGAACGCGCCTCCATTAAGCCGTCATGATACAGCTGTGAGAGTATGCTGCTCATTCCGTGATAGCGAAGTCCGCCTGCATGATTCGCACTTGGGATAAAGTCATGGCCGAGCGTATACATTTTCGCCATTGGGCAGACTTTCCCCGTGTCGCAGAAATCATACGCAAATTTTCCGCGCGTGAAACTCGGACAGCTCGCAGGTTCTACTGCAATGATTCGATAGTCAGCTTCGCCGCGTAACTTCTCGCCCATGAACGGAGAAATTAATCCGCCGAGATTAGATCCTCCTCCTGCACAGCCAACAATAATATCGGGCTTGATGTCATACTTCTCACATGCCGCTTTGGTCTCAAGTCCTATCACTGACTGATGAAGCAACACCTGATTCAATACACTTCCCAGAACGTAACGATAGCCTTCCGTTGATGTTGCGACTTCTACGGCTTCACTTATCGCACAGCCAAGCGAACCCGTTGTGCCGGGATGCTCTACGTTTATCTTTCTTCCGATGTTCGTATCCATTGAAGGAGACGGCGTTACTTTTGCTCCATATGTGCGCATTACTTCGCGGCGGAATGGCTTCTGTTCGTATGACACTTTCACCATGTACACTTTGCATTCCAGCTTAAAGAATGAACATGCCATAGCTAAAGCCGTTCCCCATTGACCCGCTCCCGTTTCTGTCGTTACACCTTTGAGTCCCTGTTTCTTTGCGTAATATGCCTGAGCAATCGCAGAATTCAGTTTATGAGAACCAGATGTATTATTGCCCTCGAACTTGTAGAATATATGCGCAGGTGTATCAAGTAATTCTTCAAGATATACTGCATGTGTCAAAGGCGAAGGTCTGTACATCTTATAGAAGTTGTAAATCTCTTCGGGAATCGGAATGTATGCGGTCGTGTCATCAAGTTCCTGTTTGATTAACTCATCGCAGAATATCGGACGCATCTCCTCAAATGTTAAAGGCTTAAGCGTTCCCGGATGAATCAAAGGTGCGGGTTTATTCTTCATGTCCGCTCTGACGTTGTACCATGATGTCGGAATCTCTTTCTCATCAAGATAAATTTTATACGGCACTCTTAACTTGCTCATGTCTGTATAAACTCTCCTTCAGTAAAAATTTTTAGGGATTATTATATTGCATGGCTGATAATTTATGCCTCGCATTATTGAGTTTTTTACACGCGTTTTTTTTTATGATAGAATTTCTTGAAATTTGCCATTTCACAACATAAAAGGAGTCATACACATACCATGAGAAATGAGTTGCTGGGACAAGAGAAAAATATTGTCCGAATTAAACTCGAAATCGAAGCAGAAGAATTCACAAAGGCACTGAACAAAACACTACATGAATTGTCTCAGCAGGTAAATATTCCGGGATTCAGAAAAGGAAAAGTAAACAGAGGCGTACTCGAAATGAGATTCGGACGTGATGCAATATATAACGAAGCTCTCGAAAAGATTATGCCTGATACACTCAAGCAAATAGTTGACGATTATGATTTAGATCTCATTGAGACACCCAACGTTGAACTTTCAGAACCATTATCAGAAGGCAAGCCTGTAACATGCGAAATCAAGTTTGAAGTCAGACCCGAAGTTGAACTGCCCGATATTGATTCGCTTGAAATCGAAAAGGTAGTAAGCGAAGTAAACGATGAAGCAGTTGACAGACTCGCAAAGAGAATCAGAATACAGCTTTCAGAATTTAAACCTGAAGAACGTGCGGTGCAGGACGGGGATTTAGTTGACGTTGAACTCACAATCAGAACGCTCAATGATGACGGCTCTGAATCATCAGAACAGCCCAAGCCTGACACAACCAGAGAGAAAATCAATCTTGCTGATGAGACAATCAGAAAGCAGGTACGCGAGGCATTAATCGGTAAGTCCAAAGGTGAAGAGGTTACAGCAGAATTTGATGTTGAAGCTGCACATTCAGAAAGGGCACTTGCAGGTAAGCATGTACGCTATAACATGAAGGTTGAGAATGTCTCAGAG
>JAFPWQ010000309.1 GCA_017394925.1 Synergistaceae bacterium | reverse complement strand
TCAGAAGCAGCAGTGATAATAAAATCTGATTTAGGGAACGGCGGAACATGGACGGGCGCAATTGAGAACATTAAACACGGCTGGACAAAATTATTCTGCAGAGATAAAGATTATCCCGGCAACAGGGAATTAATCCGAATGGGAGCGATTGCCATTAATGAAGACTGGAACGGAGATATTAACATAGGGAATCAGAATCACAACGGTCAGCTTGAAATCTCATTTGCATAATAAAAACCGTACCTGCATTTCACAAGTACGGCTTAATTTTCATGATTCTATTTGTGTTTCGCTAACCATGCTGCAATATCATTCTTGAGAGTTCCGCCTCCCGAATTATGAACGGATAAGCCTTCAGTGATATGTGCATTAGGAGCGAGCTTTGCTATTGCCGTTAGACTCTGGCCGAAACGTCCGCCTCCGTGAGAGCAGAACGGCATGATGATTTTCCCCGTGAAATCGTATTCTTCAAGGAAAGATGCTACAGGCATTGGGATTGATGCCCACCAGTTAGGATAGCCGAGCATGATAACGTCATACTGATTGAAATTCTGAACGTGATTCTTTAATTCGGGTCTTGCCTGTCTGCGCTGATCTCTCTGTGCTTCTTTCAGAACTGTATTATAGCTTTCAGAGTATGATTTAACCGGCTCAATCACAAATATATCTGCGCCTGTCTGTTTCTGAATCTCGTATGCTATACCCTGAGTGTTTCCGCTCCACGTGAAATAAGCAATCAGAATCTTTTTGCCTGCATTCGGTGATGATTCCTGCATTGCCTGTGAAGTGATTACTCCTGTTCCTATTGCACCCTTCGCGACTCTGAATCCAACGTTGAATAATTTTCTTTCCTGAGGAGCTGCTGCCCTGTATGCGCTTCTCATGTTCTTTGCGAAATCATTCCAGCCTCCGCCGCGGTTTACTCTTCGTGTTCCCGTTGATGGCCCTGTTGGATTCGTCTGATGTTCACGCGAATATTCTGCGTAGATGTCCCAGCACCATTCGCCGACGTTGCCGTGCATGTCATAGAGACCCAGCTTGTTGGGCTTAAAGCTCCCGACATTGACAGTCTCACCGCGATATATTCCGGGTTTGGTCGTTAGTTTGCTCTGCGAGAAATAATTCTCTTCTATCTCGTAGGGATAATGACCGTAAAAATTTGCCTCGTCAGCTCCGATTGAATGCTCAAGATTAAACGGTGTAGTTGTTCCGGCTCTGCAGGCATATTCCCATTCTGATTCGGTTGGCAGGCGATAACCTTCTGATGATAAATCCCATGTTACTTTTGCACCTTCAATCACGTATGCAGGTGTTAATCCTTCCGATTTGCTTTTAGCATTGCAGAATTGAATCGCATCAAGCCATGATACATTTTCGACGGGTAATTTATCACCGTGAAATGTCGAAGGGTTATCATTCATGAGTGATGAGTATTCAGACTGCGTTACTTCATGCCTTGCGATATAGAAATCACTCACAGTAACTTCATGCTGTAATTCGTCGTCGCTCCTCCAGTTTTCAGACTCAGGACTGCCCATGAGAAATTTTCCGCCTCTGACCAGAATCAAATCATCATCTGCAAATGCACAGCCTGACATCATGAACATAATCACAAGTGCTAATGCGTATCTCATTTCGATAACCCCTCTGCGGCTTTGTTTATGCATGTCATAGCGTTTAAACTTCTGGGATAGCCTATATACGGCAGGCACTGTGAGACAACATCAATCAGAAATGCCTTATCATTTCCCACAAGCATATTGCCTCTTGCATGAGCTGTAAGCTGAGGTTCACAGCCTCCCTGAGCAGAGATATAGCAGAATGTAATCATTTCGCGTTCTTTGAGATTCAATCCCTTACGCGTGTAGTAATCTCCGAAGCAATTACCTGCAAGCCAGCGGTTAATGTGTCTTGTTTCTTCCGGCCCTGAATCCTGAAAGCCCTTCATGCCCTCACCGAATATATCAACTTGTGCCTGATTGCCTTTTTCGATTCGGTTATCTTTATTTGTCGTTGATGCATTCTCTAACGGAAGTTTTATGTTCATGGACTTGAAGATTTCATTTGACGCTTTCAGGAATGAATACGTTCTCCCAATCCCAAGATACGCCGTACCCTGATAGATTACCTCTTTGACTTCCGAAGGCGTAACTCCTGCTTTAATCGCGTCAGGCAAAATTGCTCTGAATTCATCGATGCCCTGACAGCCCATTAGAGTCGCAATGATGGCCATGTATCTTGTGCGTGAATCCAGTTTTGACTGACTCACTACTTCAACGCCTGCGAAGTTCCCGAAGAACTCGTAAAATTCCGGGTCAGTTGCTTTGAACTCTTCAATGTTGGCATAAACGCATGAACTCATAACCCTAACGATTATCACTCCCAGTAATATTATTTTCATGATTGAACCTCCTTATTTCAGCTTTGCGTACTCTTCATGTGAAACGGTCTCACAAGATTTATATCTCTTATTACTTCAGCTTTGCATATTCTTCAGGTGAAACGGCCTCGCACCATTCATTCGATGTTTCTTCACCGGCAACTTCAATTGCGAGGTGCTGGAACCATGAGTCTTTTGCGGCACCGTGCCAGTGCTTAACGTTCGCAGGGATATTCACGACATCACCGGGCTTAAGTTCGCGGGCAGGTTTACCCCATTCCTGATAGTAGCCTCGTCCGTGAACAACGATTAAGATTTGACCGCCGCCGTTCTTCGCGTGATGAATATGCCAGTGATTTCTGCAGC
>JAFPWQ010000308.1 GCA_017394925.1 Synergistaceae bacterium | reverse complement strand
TATCATGACTAGCAGCACCCCTCAGATAATGAATGTATGTTAAACGGAACTTCCATAGGATAATTGCCGTCAAAACATGCCTTGCAGAACGTATCTTCTCCGCACGCCTGCTTTAAACTCTCCATACTCAGATACGTAACTGAATCTGCTCCGAGAAATTCGCATATTTCATTTACTGATGTCTTCTGATTCGCAATGAGCTTTTCACGATGCGGCGTATCAATCCCGAAATAGCATGAGAATTTCACTTCAGGTGAGGCAGAACATACATGTATTTCACTTGCTCCGGCATCACGCAGATGTCTCACTATACGCTTTAAGGTCGTTCCTCTCACGATTGAGTCGTCAATGATGATTAGCCTCTTGCCCTCGATGTTATGCTTTATCGCAGCAAGTTTAACGCGCACTGCATCTTCGCGTAATTCCTGAGTGGGCAATATGAACGTTCTGCCCATGTACTTGTTCTTGATGAGTCCTTCACCGTAAGGAATCCCGGAGGCTTCTGCATAACCAATTGCCGCAGGTATCCCCGAATCAGGTACGGCCATGACCATATCAGCTTCTATCTTGCGCTGTCCGGCTAAAAGCATCCCGCATCGCCTCCTGAAATCATAGACGCTCACACCGTCAACAACTGAATCAGGCCGTGCGAAATATACCATCTCGAAGACGCATAAATTTTTTCTGCACCAGTGAGACGGCTCAATAGTTTTTATGCCGCTCTTGTCGATTATCACTGTCTCACCGGGCCTGACATCACGAATGAATTCCGCGTCTAATGCCTCAAGCGCACATGTCTCAGATGAAAGTACATAGCCTGAGTCATTCGGGAGCTTGCCTATGCATAACGGGTGAAGTCCGTAAGGGTCTCTCACGCCGATTAGCTTATCCCCGATTGTAATCACTAATACATATGCACCTTTAATGAGGCTCATTGCGTTCTTGATTCCTGCTTCGATGCCTCTTGAGCCATGCTGACATATGAGATTCAGTATCGATTCTGAGTCCGTCGTTGTGTGAAAGATTACGCCTTCGTCCGTGAGCATTTCTTTTAGTGATTCAGCATTAACGAGATTCCCGTTGTGGGCAAGTGCGATTTCTCCCAGTCTGCATGACGCTGCTAACGGCTGTGCGCTTCTCGGGTTATTATCGCCTGAGGTCGTATATCTCACATGGCCTATAGCGATATTCCCGCTGAAATCGTTTAATGCATCTCCCCTGAAGACCTCACCGACGAGTCCGCTGCCTTTTCTGAGTTCAATTGAGCCGTGATTATTCGCAGCTATTCCGGCACTCTCCTGTCCCCTGTGCTGTAACGCGTATAGTCCGTAATAGACGAGAGGCGCGGCGTTCCTGGTCTCATCATTGCGATATACACCAAGCACTCCGCACTCCTCGTGTAATTTGTCGTCATGCATTGCTGATTCTCTTGAAGATTTCATGATACGCTTCTTCGACATTCCCGAGATCCCTTCTGAATCTGTCCTTGTCGAGTTTTTCGTTCGTCTTTGCGTCCCAGAACCTGCAAGTGTCCGGCGAAATTTCATCCGCAAGTATTATCTCCCCGTTCGGTAATCTTCCGGCCTCTATCTTGAAGTCAATTAACTTTATCCCAATGCCTGCAAAGAATTCTTTCATCACGTCATTTACTTTGAAGGCCATGTTACGAATCGATTCAAGCTCCTGTTCACTTGCAACTCCCAGCGCAATTATATGACTGTCGTTGATTAACGGGTCATTAAGTGCATCATCTTTCAGTGAGAACTCAAGCGTAGGTGATAATAACTCTCTGCCTTCTTCGACTCCGTAACGCTTCGAGAATGATCCTGCCGCTACATTCCGGATTATTATTTCCAGCGGTACGATTTTTACAGCACGTACTACTGTCTCACGGTCTGAAAGTTCTTCAACAAAATGAGTGTGTATTCCGTTCTTCTCCATGAGCCTGAACATGATATTGCTCATCCTGTTGTTGATTACTCCCTTGCCTGTAATCGTGCCTTTCTTGAGTCCGTTGAAAGCTGTTGCATCGTCTTTATATTCAACAATGTAATATGCGGGGTTATTCGTTGCGAAAACTTTTTTTGCTTTGCCCTCATAAATTTGATTCTGCTTCGTGATGTTCATGAATTTTTTTCTTCCTTTCGTGAAAGAATTCAAATTGTAAAACTCAATTATACAATTGCATTCAAGAGTTCATATTCTCATTCTCATTTTTACTTTCATCTTCATAGTCAAAAAAATCTTTCCTGTGTCTGTACCATAAAAATAACGCGAGTCCTGCACATATGAATCCAAATGTTAATCCGTAAATCACATACTGAGTGTTAATCTCATTGCCCAGTATTGATGTCCCGTAACCTGCAAGAGCATGACCGAATGCAATTACACTCAGCAAAGAAAGTGTAGTAATGAATAAACGCATGAAAGAATCAATGCCTCCTGTAAAAATTTTTTATCATGTGTAATAAAATATATAATACTTTACACCGAAATTTAATAAAAAATACAGCAAAGGAGTTTTTATAATGAGAAGATTTTTGTATAGTAAGTTCATATTGCTTCTTGTTATGTTGTTTTCTTTCTGCTCAGTCTCACCTGGTTATGCAGATGATGATTCAGAAGGCAGCTTTGCCTCTCTCTCTCCTGAATTCTTACAATGGCAGCAGGAACATAAACAGCAGGAAAATACTTCAGACATTCCGGCATATTACAGCAAGCCCTCATCAGAACACCCGAACGGATATATACCTCTTCCTGTAGACTTTTCACACTTAGCGAATAATCTTCCGGTTGAAAATGCAGATACATCGCTGGTCATAAACGTAAAAAGCAATGTAGGTGCAGATGCTCTTCCTTCAGAATTTGACCTGCGGGACGTAAACGGAAAAAGCTATGTCTCAAGCATTAAGAGTCAAAGCCCGTGGGGAACATGCTGGGCACATGCGGCTCTGGGCTCAATGGAATCAAATTACATGATGCAGGGGAAAAGTGAACTCAATCTTTCAGAAATGCATCTTGCATGGTTCACGTACAAGAATTCAGATAAATCACGTGCATTCGGAGATTATAATAATTCTGGTTTATCTACCATAATGGACTTGGGAGGAAATGCATTTTATCCTGCGGCTTTATTCTCGCGTCTTTCAGGTCCTGCAAGTGAAAGCGATGTGCCTTATGGAAGCACCAGGCCTTCAGGATCAACGCCTGAAGATTACACGCAAAGATTGAGACTCAGAGATGCGTATTATCTCTCAATGAATGAACGTCTCAACGTGAATTCAAGCGAAGAACAAAGAAACATCGTTAAGCGCAGGATCATGCAGAACGGAGCAGTCGCCGCGAATTATTACAACAATGACCTTCTGTTCTATAAAGTTGCATCGGGTAATACGAGTTATCACACTACAAGTAAGACTCCTAATCACGCAATACAGATTGTAGGCTGGGATGACAATTATCCGGCCAGTAACTTCAGGACTAAACCCAAATCAAATGGTGCCTGGCTCATCAAAAACTCATGGGGCGAACGCTGGTACACTCTTAACGGTTACATGGGAGATTCAGGTTACTTCTGGATGTCATACGAAACGTATCTTACTGACGGAACATCTTTCGTAGTTGAAGATGTAAATAACAAAATGAAAGTATACGAGTATGACCCTCTCGGAATATGCAGCTTATGGGGCTACAGCGGAAGTACTGTATACGCTGCTAATGTATTCAGAGCAGAAGACGATGAGACATTAACTGAGATAGGCTTATACACTGCTGATAATAATCTTGGCTATGAAATTAATATTTATACCGGGATGTCATCAATGCCTTCAGGCAGTCCTGTATATGGCTCAAGTGTATCATCTGCATCCGGGACAATTTCATTTGCAGGCTATCATACGATTGCGCTAAATACACCTGTTGAATTGTCATCGGGTGAATATTTTTCTGTAGTAGTAAAATTTAAGGGCTACGGAATGACATCTGTTGAAAGGGTTGTGAGCGGTTTCTCGGACAACGCAGCAATTGAAGAAGGCAGTTTCTTCTCAAATAACGGAACATCATGGACATCAGGCTCAAAAAATAAGATTAACGCATGCATAAAGGCATTCACGGTTACGGGTTCAGTCTCAGGTACAGCACCCAAAATATCAGACAGTTATCCGCCGGACGGACAGGTAAATACGGCATATTCTGCGACACTCACTGCAACAGGAACGAAGCCGGTTACATGGTCAGTGAGCAGCGGCACTCTTCCGGAAGGGCTTTCGCTTTCAAGTTCGGGTACTATCTCGGGGACTCCTACCGAAGCATGCAATAAGACTTTCACTGTAAAGGCCGCTAACAGTTATGGTTCAGACACGAAGACATTCACAATTAATATATATGATCTTCCTTCCATTACGACAGAATCGCTTGACGGTTACGCAGGATATGCATTTACAGGTCAGCTTACACTCAGCCAGTCAGCAAGTGCAAAATGGAAAGCAGAAACAACAATGCCTTCTGGTTTGAAACTTAACGCGAATACAGGAGCAATTACAGGCAAGCCTTCAAAAGCAGGAGAGTATTTAGTTACATTCAGTGCATCGACATCACTGGGAGTTTCTGCAAAGAACGTAACGATTGTAATTTACGATAAGCCCATAAAGCCCGCGATAAAGACATCAAGTTTAGCTCAGGGAAATATTGATACTGAATATTCTCAGGAACTCGTAATAACAGGAACATATCCCATAACTGTAACTATTACAGGACTGCCGAACGGGTTAAGCGTAAATTCATCAACGGGATATATTTCCGGGACTCCGTCAGCTGCAGGCACTTATTCAGTCAAGATCACGGCTGAAAATCTTGCAACGGAACTTGAGAATAAGCCCGTAACAAAGACATTAAAGCTGGAGATAAAAGCACAGCCTCCTGTTATAGATTTCACTGATGACGCACTGCCTGATGCAGCAGTCGGAGAAGCATATTCATACACGTTCAGCACTTCATCAGGAACAGAACCGTTTACATGGAATGCTTCGGGTCTGCCGTCAGGGATGAAATTTTCATCTGGTACACTCTCAGGCACACCGACAAAAGCAGGAAATTTCAAAATAACTCTGAATGTGTCAAATTCAGGAGGAAAGACAACGCTTAAAATTCCGCTTACAGTTCTTCAGGCTCCTGTGATTACAACTCCTAATTTCGCTAATGCCACGACCGGCAAAAAATACTCGGCGAAAATTTCTGCTAAAGGCACTACTCCAATTTCATGGGATGTAAGCGGACTTCCTGATACTCTCGAATACTCATACAACAAAACGGGAACGACACTCAGCATTACTGGTACACCTGAAGAGATGAATACGTATTCTATCACTGTAACTGCATCAAATGCGGCAGGAACTTCATCTGTAAGTGCAGAGCTCAAAGTCAGCGGTGTAGCTCCGAAATTAAAAGCGACACTTGGAAAAGGAAGTGTAGGTACAGCTTATACGGACAGCAATATATCAGCGACAGGAACAAAGCCGGTTACATTTGGCTATTCAATTTCGAATTCGGACAAGGCTAAATTCGGAATTGACAGCCTTGATGATTTAGGACTCTCGTTTGAATATGACGCTGAAGAAGGAACAGCAGATATAACAGGCACACCGACGCGTTCAGTAAAATCACTGCCCATAACGATAACTGCAGAAAACGCAGCCTCAAACGGCAAGGCTGTATCTAAGACAGTGAAGCTCACGATTGCAGGACAAAAACCAGCATTCACAGAACCAGATGATTCAAGTATCACCATGAAAGTCCTGCAAGAAGAGTCTATATCACTTAATTTCACAGTTACGGGTACACCTGATATAACTTTCAGCATGAACAAGACAACTGGCTTCACACTCACGCAGACGGGAGATTACACAGCTACATTGTCAGGCACAGCACCATCGAAAGACGGCAAGACAAATATAACTGTAACGGCGGCTAATGCGGACGGCAAAGCAACCAGAAAGATAATCATTCAGACGTACACAGCTCCGAAAATCACAACTTCGTCATTAAGTGCCGGGACACTGAACAAAACTTACAGCGCAAAACTTGCCGTAACAGGAACGAAAACTATCAAATGGACATTAGACGGAGATCTTCCTGAAGGGATGAAATTCAATAAGGGGACATTCAGCGGAAAGCCTAAGGAGGCAGGGACATTTGAACTTAGCGTAACAGCAGAGAATGACATTGGAACAGACACGAAAGATTTCACGCTCACGATTTCAGACCCGAATAACGTAACGAGTATTCCGCAGGAAGACCCAGAACATGAAGACGCATACCATGATGACGATTCGATTCCTGAAGACACAGCATCAAAAACTGAATCTGAATCTGAATCTGAGGCTGAGGCTGCAATTACGTTCGGCAATGAAAGAAATGAATTATCACTCAGTGCAGGACAGTCTGCTATGCTCAATGAAGGCGGCTATGTTATCGTGAAAGTTCTTCCTGAAATGAAAGTTTCAGAGAGCGGAATGTATGACATTGACGTTGAACTTGATGAAAGCGTTGAAACAGGAGCAAAATTAATCTGGTTTGCATTCCCGAAAGATAAAGAGAGTTCAAGTGATGACGAGATTGCAGAATTCTATGATGAATCAGGAAAGGAAATTACGAGTATTCCTGATAGTCATAAATTTACAGTCGGCGCATGGCTCAATGAAGGAGTTACATATGAGCCGGTTATCGCAGTGAAAAACAAAGAGTAATAAGCAAATAAGCAAACAAAAAGCCCCTCTCATTAACGGGAGGGGTTTAATTTATTTTTATGCTTTACATTTCGCCGCGTTCAATCGCTACTATTCCGGTTCTTGCGAGTTCAATTATCCCGAACTCCTTAAGCAATGTCTCAAATGCTCCTGTCTTCTGATCG
>JAFPWQ010000002.1 GCA_017394925.1 Synergistaceae bacterium | reverse complement strand
GAGAATGATTTGAAGACTGCACAGAAAATTTTTGATGACGAGAAAAAGAAAATCGAATCAGAAAGGGCAGAACTCGCAAAAGGACGTGAAGAGGCCGAAAAGAAATTAGCCGAAGCAAAAACTCTTATGGCCGAAGCAGAAATGAAGAGTCAGAAAGCAGACGAAATTCTCGCAGTGAATCAGGAACTCAAAGCGAGAGTTGAACAGCTCAGAAGCGACCTTAGAGCAAAATCAGATGAACTCGAAATAATACGTAAGCCGGGTTTTACTAACGTATCATACACGGACACAGGAAAAGGGATAATCAACTGGTCAGACGGATCGATACGTGCCAAAGGAATGGGCATAGTTCCTCCAGATAAGAAAGGCGCACAGGGAAAAGCATTAGCCAGACGTGCGGCAATTGCAGATCTCCAGAGAAATTTGCTTGAGACAGTGCAGGGTGTTCAGATTGATGCAAAGACTCAGGTTAAAGATTTCATTGCTACAGATGTAATTAACACGGCTGTCAAAGGGACTATAAGAGGTGTTGAGATTGTCGAAGAGAGTTTTGACAATGAAGCCTATATAGTATCAGGACAGATACGGCAGGAAAAAATAGCTCCGGCACTTGCAGAAATCATAAAGAGGGTTAAATTCTCAAAGAAGCCCGCAGAACCTAAACGCAAGACAGGAAAATTCACAGGGCTTATTATCGATGCGACTGGACTCGCGGAACTTCAGCAGCAGAAATTAATGCGTATAGTCGATGAAAAGGGAGTACCTGTATACGGAACTGAATTTGCAGACAAAAATATTCAGGCACAAAAAGGTTTATGCGCATACTTCGACAGAATCGTCTTCGAGAGCAACGAACAGGAACGAGTCGGCAATAATCCATTAACGATTAAGGCTCAGAGACTCTCAAATGAAAACGCGTACATAGTCATTCCGAACTGGGCAGCTGATGAAATACGCAGGAACGCAATAGACTTCCGCAAAGAATGCAGAGTCATAGTTGTAAGATCATGACCAGAAGAATATTATTCGCATTAATCATGTGCGTATTGATTCTTGTGTCTCCTGTTTATGCCGCAAGATCGAGAAAAGCTCCTGCAAGACAATCAGAATCACAGAAAGTTATCCGTGTTCATGCCGAAGGTGCAGCAGTGATAATCGAAGGTCGGAAGAACGAAGCAAGAGAATCGGCAAGGCGTGAGATGATTCGTAATGCAATCGATAATGCCGTAGGAACATACGTAAACAGCGTAACACAAATCGAAAATTATCAGGTTGTCAGCGATAAATTATTCACGCAGTCTCAGGGATTAGTCAAGGCAATGGACGTTCAAAGGGAATGGACAGACGAGAACAGCATGTATCACATTGAGGCATATTGCAGTGTCGTTGAAGTCATTCTTGATGAGCGTCTTGGTCCTGCGGTCATTGATGCATTAGGCAATCCCAGAATATTAATCCTTATTGATAATCCGACAGTGAGAAACGAAGTCCAGAAAGTTTTTACGGATTCGGGCTTCATGATAATCAATCCTGAACATGCTGCCAGACTTCAGAACATAGACGAAGAATTTGCGCGCGGAATCAATGACCCCGTGAAACTGAGAGATGCCGCAAGGAACTTCAGAGCAGATGTAATCATTACGGGCGAGTCTAATTCATCAACTGTCATGAAGCAAAAAGTCTGGGGTTATACGCTCTACAAAGTATCAAGCAACGTAAGACTTGAGGCATTCTTAGCGGATACAGCACAGACGATAGGCTCCGAAAATTTTTCGTGGGCACCTGCAAAACAAAAAGACGGTTCACTCTCATACGGTGAAGGAGCTGCAAGAGGATTAACGTACTGTGCGAAGAAAGCGGCGAATAGTATCGTGAACAAAGTTGCGTACGGATTAACGGCCGGGCGTGAGGGCAGCAGGACAGGCCATGTCGTGAAAGTCATAATCACTGATATAGATTTCGGGACTGCAAGAAATCTTCAGGACAGACTCGGAAGTGTTCCCACAGTCAGCAGTGTAAACAGAAGGTCATATCGCAATGGGTCAGAGCTTGAACTTGATGTAACGCTCAAAGGGTCAGCTGATGATTTAGCCAACGCAATTTTTGACATGGGAATTGATATAACAGGAACGTCGGCGGCACAAATCGAAGGGAGAATGAAGTGATAAATGAAATTCATTCTTGCATTCGTGTTAGTGATTCTGAATCTTAATCTTAATTCATATGCACTCGCTGAACATTCTAATACTGACCTGATGAACATGAATCTGAATAGCCTGAGCGCAGATTTCGGACATGATAAAGCATATTCAACAGGAGCAGGAAGAATCATTTCAGGACAGCCGAATTCATTAGCACTCGCAAGACGGGCGGCATTAAGTGATGCACGAAGGGGCTTATTGATTCTGAAACGTGAACTTGAAGAAGGCAGGCCGCGAAGACCTGATGACGTTTCCGGCCATGTTCCTCCCGTTAAGATTCTTGATGAATATGAAAGCGGAGATATTTATGTGGTCAGAGTTGAGGCTGTACTCTCGGAACTTATGCATGATTCAGAGGAGGTGAACGAAGAATATGAAGACGAATATGAAGAACATGAATATGAAGATCGCTGCTCTTCTGATGTCAGCAGTCATGATTACGATGATTTCATCTGATGAATCACACGCCGCAATGCTCAAGAAAGGCAAACTCTCAGGCAATGATGATTCATATTATGATTCATATAATTATGATGAATATTATTATGACAGCGATGCCCCGAACACTAACAGAAGGATACTGCCCAGACGCGGAGACATAGCAGTAATCGTTGAAGGCGATAACAAACAGCATGTAGCGATGTCAGAGGCAATGATAATCAGTGAGCTAATCAATCACGGTTACAGGGTCGTTGACGAGGCAAAAATG
>JAFPWQ010000307.1 GCA_017394925.1 Synergistaceae bacterium | reverse complement strand
TAATACTTCTTCTGCCGCGTCTGTGAGTGTATGCATATGTGTCTCAGAATTGCCGGTTACGAGAATGAACGCGTCAGCTAATCCGCCTTTGCCTTTGAGGTCAAGCGTTAATATATCTTCGCCGTTTTTGGCCTCAAGTGCCGATGTTATGCTCTCAAGAATTCCTGACATTAACGTTTTACTCTTGCTCCTGCTCCGCCCATGATAGCTTCGACTTCCTTCACGCTTGCCATTGATGTATCGCCCGGTGTCGTCATTGCAAGTGCACCATGAGCCGCACCGTAATTCACGGCCTTTTCAGGGTCGCCTGTCGTCATGAGTCCATACACAAGTCCAGACGCAAAAGAATCTCCGCCGCCGACTCTGTCCATAATCTCAAGACCGTCATATGCCTTCGACATGTAGATCTCGCCGTCAGCCCAGCAGATCGCTTTCCAGTCATTGACCGTTGCCGTTCTCACTGTTCTGAGTGTCGTTGCTACTGCCTTGAAGTTAGGATACGTTCTTGCTGCTTCGCCGATCATCTTCTTGTAGCCGTCAAGATTAAGCTCTTTCAGGTTCTCGTCATTGCCCTCAATCTGGAAACCTAAGCACGCTGTGAAATCTTCCTCGTTGCCTATCATAACGTCAACGTAACGCGCTACTTCCTTGTTGACTTCCTGAGCCTTTGCCTGACCTCCGATTGCTGACCACATTGACGGACGATAATTCAAATCATATGATACTAATGTTCCGTACTTCTTTGCGGTCTTGCACGCCTCGATGACTGTCTCACATGCCTGCTCTGAGAGTGCCGCGTAAATTCCGCCCGTGTGAAGCCAGCGTACTCCGAGTTTGCCGAAAATATACTCGAAATCAAAATCTTTGGGTGTTGCCTGTGAGATTGCCGTGTTTGCTCTGTCCGAACAGCCGACAGCACCGCGAATTCCGAATCCGCGCTCGGTGAAATTGATTCCGTTGCGGCATATGCGGCCGATTCCGTCTGTCTTCTTCCAGTAGATAAAACTCGTGTCTACTCCGCCCTGCTCAATGAAATCTTTCATTAATTTGCCGACTTCGTTGTCTGCAAATGCCGTGATTACTGCCGTGTTCATGCCGAAGCACTTGTGAAGTCCGCGAATGACGTTGTACTCTCCGCCGCCTTCCCACGCACGGAAACTTCTTGCTGTTCTGATTCTTCCCTCGCCCGGATCTAATCTGAGCATTACCTCGCCGAGACTTACCGCATCAAATTTGCACTCGTTAGCTGGTCTCAAATTCAACTGCATTATTCTTTACCCCCGAATCTCTTTCACTATGTCTGCTGCCTCACGAACAAGTTTCCCAAGTTCGTCCCATTTGCCGCCGGTTACTAAATCCTTCTTGACCATCCATGAACCTCCGCACGCAATTATCTTATTGTATGCAAGGTAATCGCGGACGTTCTTCGCATTGATTCCGCCTGTGGGCATGAACTTCAGATCAACGTAGGGAGCAGCAACTGCCTTAATCATGTTCAGTCCTCCGGCCGGTTCTGCTGGGAAGAATTTCACAACTTTGAGACCAAGCTCCAATGCCTGTTCCATTTCGCTGGGGGTCTGCGTACCGGGCGTTATGGGTATGCTCTTGTCGAGGCAGTACTGCACGATCTTGGGATTGAGTCCGGGACTAACTATGAACTTTGCGCCCGCATCAATTGCACGGTCAACTTGTTCTTTCGTCAGAACTGTACCTGCACCTACGAGCATGTCAGGGAATTCCTTCGACATGATCCTGATACTTTCTTCTGCTGCTGCTGTCCTGAATGTTACTTCCGCACATGGAAGACCATTCTCACATAATGCCTTCGCCAGTGATGCCGCATCTTTGGGGTCATCAAGTACTACTACGGGTATGATTCCGATTTTGCTGAACTGTTCAAATATCATGATGAATATCATCCTCCTTAGTTCAATATTATAGTTGAGATTAGCTTATTGTTGATAGTTTTCATGAGAATAATTTTCATGATTTATAATAAAATTTAATAATAGACAGTTGATTTATGCAAAAATGTATATTATCGTAAAAAAAAAAAATGCTAAGGAGTGAATTAATTATGAAAAAAATTTTGCTGATTGCATTCTTAATGTGTGCGGTTAGTGCGAGTGCTGAAAATATCCGGCTTCCAGAACCAGAGAAGACCGGCGGAATGACTCTGCTTGAATCTCTGACACTAAGACGAACTGAGCGTGAATTTGCCGATAAAGACTTCAATATTCAGGAACTCTCGAATTTGTTATATTCAGCAGGAGGAGTAAACAGACCTGAAGGAATGCTTGTATATCCCGTAGGAATGGGAGTTCAGGACACGAAAATATACGTGATAATGCGTGAAGGAGTCTACGAATATAATCCGCAGGCACATTCACTAGAGCAAATAGAATACGGCGACCACAGAAGTGAATGTAATCCCCATAATGAAATTGCCGGCAAAGCGAGCGTTAATCTCGTATACGTGCATGATTTAGACGCATGGCAGAAATTCATGACAGGAGAGCGTCCAATTCCGAAAGAGGCGGCCGTAAGAATGGGGATGTTTCATTCAGGGGCAATAATGCAGAACGTATATTTATTCGCGGCCAGTCAGAACTGGAACTGTTGCGTACAGGGCTCATTCGATAATGCAAATTTACGTGAATTGCTTAAACTCAATGAGAATCAGACGATAACGTTACTGCATTCAGTCGGAGTTAAGCCATAATGAAAGCATTAATACTGAATTCCGGCTTAGGCACACGAATGGGAGTACTGACGAGTGAGCACCCAAAATGCATGACGGAATTAACTCACGGGGAAACAATCATATCGCGTCAGCTAAAGCAGATAAAAGATGCTGGAATAACGGACGTAATAATCACGACGGGCTATAATGAGAGCATATTACGCAATTACATAGCAGGCCTCGATACGGAGCTGAATATAAAATACGTGAATAACCCGGATTACAGGACCACGAATTATATATACAGCATATATTCAGCGCGTGAGTATCTTCATGATGATATATTATTCATGCACGGAGATTTAGTATTCGAGAATGAAGTTATAGATGCTGTACTTGAAGCAGAAAACTCAGTGATGGCGGTATCATCGGCGCGTGAATTACCCGAAAAAGATTTTAAGGCCGTAATAGATTCAGCCGGAAAGATTCATAAAGTCGGCGTAAATTTCTTTGATGATGCAGTGAGTGCCCAGCCGTTATACAAGTTAAGACGCGTTGACTGGGAGAAATGGCTGAATGAAATAATAAAATACTGTGAAACCGGGAATAAAACCTGTTATGCTGAGAATGCCCTGAATGATTTAGACGGTTCATGTGAAATATACGCGTGTGATGTAAGAAATCTATTATGCAGTGAGATAGACACTCCTGAAGATTTAGCAGTAGTGAGTTCAAGACTTCGTGAAATTGAATCGCGTACGGTATATCTTGCCTTCGGGACGGATATACTTCACAGCGGGCATATAAATTTAATCCGGAAGGCGCGCAGATTAGGCAGATTAATCATCGGGGTATTAACGGACGAGGCAGTATCAAGTTACAGACGTTATCCGTTAGTGAGCTATGAAGACAGACGCGCAATGTTTGAGAATATCTCAGGAGTGTATAAGGTGGTGGAACAGAGAACAATATCGCACCGTGAAAATCTTGAGTTATACAAGCCTGACATAGTAGTACATGGCGATGACTGGAGAACGGGATTTCAGAAGCCTAACCGTGATGAAGTAGTGAGTATTCTTGCGAGTTACGGCGGTCGTTTAGTCGAATATCCGTATGCGAAGAATGACAGGTACTCGGAACTAGAAGCCCGGACGCGCAAAGATTTGTCGATGCCAGATATACGACGTGGAAGACTGCGCAAGGAATTAGGCATAAAGGGATTTCTTACAGCGATGGAAGCGCATGACGGATTAACGGGTCTTATAGTCGAAGATACTGTGATATATCATGACGGAATGCCAAAGCAGTTTGATGCGATGTGGGTAAGTTCTTTATGTGATTCGACAGCTAAAGGGAAGCCGGATATAGAGCTTGTAGACATGACGAGCCGCTTTCGTACTATCGAAGACATAACCGAAGTTACAACCAAGCCGATAATCTTTGACGGTGATACAGGCGGAAGACCCGAGCATTTTGTGTACACAGTCAGAACTCTTGAGCGTCTTGGTGTCTCAATGGTAATAATCGAGGACAAGACCGGCCTGAAGAAAAACAGCTTATTCGGCACGGAAGTGAAACAGACACAGGAGAGTATATCAGGTTTCAGTGATAAAATCCGTGCAGGGAAGAAAGCGCAGAAGACGAAAGAATTCATGATATGTGCGCGTATCGAGAGCCTTATACTTGAACGTGGGCTTGATGACGCATTAGAACGTGCATTTGCGTTTGTTGATGCTGGAGCGGACGCAATCATGATGCATTCACGAAGTAAGAAGCCTGATGAGATATTTGCGTTTCTTGAGCGTTTCAGGTCAAAGGACACAGTAACACCCATAGTATTAGTGCCTACGACGTATAACAGTGTAACAGAAGAGGAATTCAAATCACGAGGTGCGAACATAATAATATATGCCAATCACTTAATGCGAGCGTCAGTACCGGCAATGCAGAAAACGGCAAAGAATATACTTGAGCATCATCGTTCAAGAGAATGTGATGAAATGTTAATGCCATTTGGTGAAATAATACGTTTAATTCCGGCTGAGGCATAAGATGACGCAGAAGATAATTCGAGATTATGACAGTCTGCATGAACTCCTGAAAACATCAGGACGAATATTATTCATACATGGCCGTTCGAGTGAGAGATTTACGCGTCTGAACGCAATAATAGCTTCACTTGCTTCACATGTAATTCACTTCACGGACTACACGCCCAATCCCAAACTTGAAGATGCAGAGGATGCCGCAAAGATTGAATGTGATGTGATATTAAGTGCAGGCGGCGGAAGTGCAATAGACGTAGGGAAATATGCGAAGTCAAAGAATGCCCGTGCGAAATTAATCGTAATACCGACAACGGCAGGTTCAGGGAGTGAAGCAACGAGATTTGCGGTGCTATACGAGGACGGGAAGAAATTATCACTCACTGATGACAGGATGATACCTGAATATGTCATGTTTGACCCTGAATTATTGCGGTACATGCCCGAATACGTGAAAAAGACATCAGCGTTAGATGCATTGAGCCATGCGTTAGAAGCATGCTGGTCAGTGAAAGCAAATTCAGAGAGCCTGAAATATTCCCATGAGGCATTAAGTGCAATAACGCGTTTACTTGAGAATTACCCAGAGAGCTATGACTATGAGACGATGCAGAGAAGCGCATATATTGCAGGCAGGGCGATAAATATCTCACAGACTACGGCAGGGCATGCGATGAGCTATAAGCTGACGGGTATATTCGGCATAGCACACGGACATGCAACGGCCTTATGTAATCGTGTATTATTCCATTATCTTGTGCGTG
>JAFPWQ010000306.1 GCA_017394925.1 Synergistaceae bacterium | reverse complement strand
TAATTGAACCTGATGTGTTAGGCGTGAATCTGAAAAGCATACTGAACAGTTCACCCATGAGAATGATAACGGTTGAGAAGGCAATAGAATTTTTATCGCGCAGAAGAATCGCAATCACGAGAAAAGAGCTTTTATTATTCCTGAAGAATAACGCAGGGGCATTCAGGACGTTCAGCTCAAAATCGAATAACGATGTGTTAATCACGTTTGCGAAGACGAATTAAATCATGCATGAATCAAAACGTGTATGCTATATTTCCGTGAGTGATCTCGCATTATGTCAGAAATGTCCGATGCTGCTTGCGTATAAGATTCATATGGGGAAAAAATCGGCGTGGCGTGTGGGCATTCATGGAAACGGGAACGCTTACGGAAGTATTTTTCACAGGCACATATCGCGCGTATTCTTCGAGGCGGCATCAGAACCGTATCACCTTTTGCATGAAAATATAACTCATGCTGTTTCATCCGGAGGGTTTGAGCTTGAGAGCATAATACGAGAGAATATATTCATGCCGTTCGTTGAAGAAAACTCTGAGAGATTCACATCAGGGCAGATAATAGCAATGGCTAAAGGTGTAACTGTGTGGGTAAAAGCAATGTCGGAATTCTTCATGACTATTCCGTCCCTTGCGAGGCATTCTGAATCGAATATGCAGTTAATATTCGCTGAACCAGAACAGAGACTCAAGAGTCATTTTGATTTTCATGACGGAAGAATATATATCACAGGACGTTATGACGCTCTCATGTTTAACCCTGACAGACGAGAGGAAAGATTATTCGAGTTCAAAGGTTACATGAAAAGTGATATAACAGTTCCGTTGTCGCAGAGTTTAATTTACTCGTGGCTAATCTGGAGGGATACGGGCATAATACCTTCTGTTGAGATAATATATCTTGATGAAGAAGACAAACAGCCGGATATTTTTGATTCGCAGAGCATATGCTCAATGATGAGTCCGACATTGCCGGAATTATTTTACTCGGCGTTTAATATATTAACGTTAAGGAGGAAACCAGAAATTTTGCAGGACAAAGATATATGTTATTCATGCAAATATAGAAAGACTTGCAGACAGGACATGACGAATCTTTTCATGAACTCTAAGAGAACGGGTGCATCTCTTGTGAATGTGCTTGTGTTCTTTCTGGTCGCACTGATGATTACGGCGCAGGCATTCTTTTTTCTCTCGAATTCAGCCGAGTCTGTAGCCGAAGAACGCGAGATGATGCAGATACAGCTTAAACTCGATAAACTTGTTGACGAAGGAAAATATGCGCTGATTCATGTTGTAGTTCCTAATGAGACTTCACCGTGTATAGGTCTGATAAGCAAAGATTATCATGGCGCAATATACAAAATTAAGATTAGTAAGGATAAATACATTGAATACGGCACAGATTTTTATTTGTTCCGCGATGGGAGAAATAATCAGGACGACGCATATGATTCCAAGACAAAATTATGGGAAAATACAAACCATGATGCTGCTGTGTTTGATTTGAATTATTATTTTCTATGCGAAGATGACAGCAAAGAGAACGATATTAGTGGACTTGCTGAATGTATGGCTAATATCACGGATGAGTATGTGAAAATATTTCCTCCGCTGGGAAAAAATTATTTTCTCATAAGGGCACGAGTAAAACTTTCAACGGGAAATTATATTATGCGTCAGGTAGTAATCAAGAAGGACGGTACTGATTTATACACGCGTTCATCTGAGGAGGTGTATTACTGGTAATGCCGATTAAATTTCACTTTGGGCACACGAAAGTACTCACAAATTTTGCGGGTCTTGCCATTCTTGACGATGCATTATACTTTCAGGAACTTGATGACAATGAAAAACCTGTACGAAGCATAAATATCCCTCTTGAAGAAGGCTGTGTAGTGAACGGCTCAATCAAAAATTTAGACATGCTTGAATCTGCATTCGAAAAACTTCACAAGGAGGCCGGGCGCATAAATGAACCTGTATCAATCGGAATCCCTTCGCATGATGCAGTGATAAGACCTCTGAACTTGCCGAGAATGTCTCTTGATGATGTCAAAAGCACTCTTAATTTAAACTTCGATGAATATTTTCCGTTCTCAGGCAGTGAGGCAGTATTCGATGCATTAATCATCAAAACGCCGAATGATTCAGAAGACAGCGATAATATTACGGTACTTACGGCGGCGGCAAAAATAAGCCTGATAGAAAGACTGCTTGATATTTCACGCAAGACTAATATCCCGGCCGGAGCAGTTGAGCCGTTAATCTTCGCAATGACCAGAACAGCACCAGAGGCACAGGAAGGTCTGAGCGTTTTTGCATCGAGCCATGCAATTGTTACGACATGGAACGGAGACGGAATATATTTCAGGGCTGCGAATAACACGCGCGGAATTCAGGACATCACAAGCACGGTTCAGTATATCGAAAATCAGTACAGGCGCGTCCGTGTCAGTCATCTCGTACTTGCGGGTCTGAATTTCCAACTGAACAGTACAGACTCAATGAACGTTGTCAACATGACTGATAAATATTTCGCCTCACGGGGACTCGCAATGAGAAACAGATCTCCGATTCCTGCTCTGGATTTGAGACCGCTGGAATACGTTGAACTTGAGCGGAGAAGATACGCATTCAATCCCACGAGACTGGCCATGTGGATGATGCTTGCAGGTTTCCTGATGCTTTCTTCAGGTACAATAGGCTATTCAGTCATGAGGATACGTGAACTCGTTACTGATATTGATGACATGAGAGATAACGTAAGCGTACTTACACAAAGACGAATGAGACTCGCCGAAGAGAATTCCAGACTCGAAAAACAGAAGAACAAGACACAGAAGATAATTGATTTTCTGCAAAGCGATATGCCAGTGCTTGAAGTGATGAATGCATTAGAATCAAGCGCAGGAACGGGAATCAAATTCGACAACGCAGATTTTTCACGCAATCTTACAATCGTTACGGTCGTCATTG
>JAFPWQ010000305.1 GCA_017394925.1 Synergistaceae bacterium | reverse complement strand
TCTCGAATATAAACCATTCAGGAGATTTTAATCCGTTAATCTCTATGAACTCTTTCACTCTTCCGGGAACCTGCGCAACTAAATCCGTCTGCCGTGTGTCGAACATACCCGCATTCCCGAACGCAAGTACCCAGTCCGACAATGCAAGCCCTGTTATGTATGGTGAGTGCGACAAGTCAGAAAGTCCCGAATCGACTCGTGCAAGGTCAACGCTCACGACAGGCGTATACTCACGGAAGAGTTTATGCCAGTCGATATTATTCCGCAATTTTGAGTCCGACGATGCAATCAGAATATTATCTCCTGAATTCATCACGGGCAGATTTATGCATCCGAAAGGCATAGAATAACCCGAATACAGCCATTCGTGAGAGCTTGCCTCACCGTCAGGAAGAGACTCAAGCATGAGATTATGTGAAAGACGCGCGAATAATTTCATGCTGTGATTTCTTTCTGCACTGAGCAAAATAATTTTTCGTTTTCCGTTTAATGCCTTTAATGCAAAAAATTTATTTCTGAATTCACGTTCTCTCATTGAGGCCATTAATGACCCAAGCAAATTATATTTCAGTTCAGGATTATGCTTTATCGTCTCACTGAATGAATACGCATGTGATAAATCCGGCATGACCTCGCAATCACGAAGAATGAGCCGCAATTTTCCGGCAATGTCTCCGAGCCGCCAGCGTGATGAGCCGGTAATATTTCCCTGAGACAATGACGACTCGATAACTCTGAGTGTACGTTCGGCCCTGAGTGTTAATGCGTGTGAGAATGTGTTATGCATTAGGGGTGCAAGATAATTCGCTATGCATTCGATATTTGAATTATGCCAGTGTGAATTATTACGGCTGTAAAAATTTTCGAGAGCGTTTCTTGCCGATATGGGAATTACATCGACATCAAGCCCTGAGAATTTCTTCATGTCTTCCCTGAGTGCGTGAATGTCAGACATAATTTTTTCATGCGTTGAATGAATTACTTTTCCTGCTTCTGAATCATCACGTTCCAAATCCGTCTGCGTAAGTATAAACACTATTCGCTTGTTCAGTGCGAGAATATTTTTCAGAAAATCATAATCCGAACCCTTAAGACGGGAACGTAACGGTGTAACGTAAAATATCATGTCGAACTCAGGCAGTATGTTGCGCAGTGCAGAGCCTCCAGAACCTGTAAGCGCGTCAGCTCCGGGAGTATCAGCGAAGCAAAAGCCTTCTGGAATCATTGCACCGGGTATAGTGATTTCGATTCGTGAGAGTCCGTTGCTCTTGTGCAATCTGCTCCCTGAACTATAGTTCTCGGACGCTATACTCTTCATGTATGACGTATCAAGTTTATTGCCGCGAATGTCTTCATGCCTTCCGTCCTGATAGAACACTCTTGCATATCTCGTTTCACCTTCACGGCATATCACCGGGATATTCGTTGTTGCTCTTGTCTGTTCGGGGATTAATTTCTCGCCTAAAAGCGCATTCATGAACGTAGATTTTCCGCTGCTGGTCAGTCCTGCAATCCCAATCATAAAATTTGGCTCATTAATTGAACGTCTTAATGCCTTGAGCTGATTGTTTCCAGGCAGAACGTTTAACGCAAGATTGATTATCTCTTCAATGTCTCCGCGTAAGATTCCTTCTGTGCCTCTTTCATCAGGAATGTTCATATCCGTGTGAGTACCCATGAAGATACGCCTCTGTATTTCCCTTCTGAGCGTCTCATTCTCACGCTGCATGTCTTCAATCTCGCTTATGTCTCTGAGCGTCATCACTCCCTGAATGCTGACTGCCTCAAGCACTCGTACTCTTCCGTTTGAGTCTTCGCATGTGATTCTGTCTCCTTCGTCTGCAAGTGAGAGCCATGCACCTAATGCGAGAGTCTCTGTTCCTGTCATCTTAACGGGCATTCCGTCTTTATCTCTCTGAATGAATGCATCAAGCCTGAATGATCTGTAAATGCCATCACCGCAATATAATTTTCTGACTACGGACACAAAATTATCGTGAGAGTTTAAAGTGCGTTCAATCTTTGCGATCTGAATGTGATTGCCCGGGTGGCAGAGTTCAAACCATTGATCTAAAGTTTTTGGGCAGTTCTTATCGTTGAGACGCATGACATGGAGCAGAGCAGGAGAAAAATAAATCTCTCTTGAAGGAAAGATTATGTTAATGTCGGGCAGGTTATGTGCAGAGATAAAATTATTACGTTCCCATTGAGTTAAATCGACAGCGAGCCTTTGCATGATTCATATTCACCGTGAAAAAATTTTTATATAATTCGTAATTGCTAAATAATATCATGATTAAGATAACAAAGGGGCGTTTAAAGTGTCAGGATTAACATGGGGAGGCGTTGACTGTCAGAGATTAGCTGAAGAGTACGGAACACCATTATATGTTTACGATTCAGGAATCATACGCGCAAGGTGCAGGGAGATACGCGAAAAATTTTTAGCGAGATGGGTTAATACCCGTGCACGTTATGCAGGCAAAGCATTCTTGACTCGTGCAATGGCGAAATTGATTCATGAAGAGGGACTTGGTCTTGATGTCGTATCATTCGGGGAATTGCAGACGGCATTAAGTGTGAATTTCCCGACAGAACGAATCGAGATGAACGGAAATGCAAAGAGCCGTGAAGATATTGAACTTGCAGTGAATTCTGGTGTTGGTCGAATCATCGTAGATCATCCTGATGAACTGAGAGTGATTGAAGAATATTCGCGCAGGGCTGGACGTTCGCAGAAGATTTTAATTCGAGTTACGCCCGGAGTAGACTCGCATACGCATTCACACATTGCAACTGGTCAGACGGGAAGCAAATTCGGATTCCCAATTGAAGGCTCAATGCTGAGAGATGCAATTGAATATGCGCGTAACAGTGAGTATATTGACTTTCGCGGACTTCATTTTCATGTAGGCTCACAGTTGTTCAGCAATCAGGATCACTTAACGGCACTTGAGAACATCATGAATCTGATTCGTGATTTGCATCGTGAGATGAATATTACGGTTCGTGAATTGAATTTCGGCGGCGGCTTCGGTGCAGTGATTAATCCTTCGGTGCCGAGCGTCAGACTTGAAGATTTCACAGACCCAATGATGCGATTACTGCATTCAAAGTGTGAAGAATATAATCTTGAAGTCCCAAGAGCAATTATTGAGCCGGGCCGCTGGGTAGTATCTGAAGCAGGCATAACGATATACAGAGTCGAAAATATAAAGGAACTTCCGAAAGTAACATACATTGCAGTAAACGGCGGAATGTCAGACAATCCGAGATACGCGCTCTATCAGGCAGAATACGAAGCTGTGAGTGTGAGAGAACCTGACGCTCCTGCATATGACCGGGACGGAGGGACTCACGTATCAGTTGTGGGTAAATGCTGTGAGTCGGGAGATGTTTTAATCGATAATGCAAAATTGCCCAGACTTGATGCCGGAGATTTAATTGCGTTATATAACACTGGAGCATATACATTCAGCATGTCCAGTTCATATAACAGGTTATTGCGTCCTGCGGTTGTATTCGTTGAAGATGGAAAAGCAAAATTAGTCGTTGAACGTGAAAGTATAGATGATTTGCTGAAGGGGGATTTGCTTTAGTGAGGCGTAAGAATGAGACGTAAGAACTGGAAAAATTATTCGGTTGATGAATTAGAGAAGCTGCTTCCTGTTTCAGAGCGTTGGGAGAATCAGAATCTCTCGAATGATTTTATGTTCGGAAAAGTCATGAGCGATAAGAAAGCATGTGCCGGAGTTCTGAAAATAATTCTTCCTGAAATTGAAACAGGAGAAATAATTTTTACGGAAATTCAGAAGCCCCTGAGAGATTCGATTGATTCTCGCGGAGTACGTTTTGATGTTTACACTAAATCCGATAACGGGAAGAGATACGACATTGAGATTCAGACGACGGACAGCAGAGATTTATTCAGGCGGACGAGAGCGTATCATGCAGTATTGGACAGCGATATACTTCTGAAGAAAGAGACTAAACGATACAGTGATATGCCCGATGCCTTTGTGATATTCATATGTACGTTCGATCCGTTTAAACTTGGCCGTCATGTGTATACGTTCAGGAGTTTATGCTGTGAAGATAAGATGCTTGAACTTGGAGATGGAACATCAACAATATTTCTGAATACGTACGGCAAAGACGAATCAGTGAATGCTGACATGAAGAATCTTCTGAATTTCATTATCGGGATGACGTGTGAAGATCCGTTCATAAAGTATCTTGAGGGCTTACTGAATACAGCGAGGCAAAATGTAGAATGGAGGCGGAATTTTGTGCTTGATAAATTTAACCGTCAGACGTTAATTGACAGAGGATTCGATAAAGGATTCGATAAGGGATTTGATAAAGGATTTAACGAGGGAAAAGATAAAGGAGAATTTGAAGGAAGATTTTCTACTGCGCAGCGTTTAATTGAAATGGGGCTTTCATTAGCCGATGTTATGCGTGCAACCCAGTTGTCTCCTGACGATTTAGCGAGGTTCAATGCGTAAGAATATGTTCTAATATTAAATGCATAATTCACCGATAAAACTATCAGGATAGTACACAGGAACAGGAGGTTAAAATCACATGGCAACAATGAGTGTATCAGGTGTAGCCTCAGGGATGGACTGGGACAGCATGATAGATGAGATAATCACGAATGCTGCCAAACCCGCACAAGTTCAGGTAAGCAAGCGGCAGAATCTCACGAACAAAAAGAGCCTCTTTGAAGAAATGAAGGTTACGATGAACAGCCTTCAGTCTTCATTAACGCCCTTAAAACTTCCGTCAACCTACAAGGCCAAACAGGTAGACATTGAACGCATAGACACGAACGGATCATACAAAGGAGTTCTGACAGCAACAGTGAATGCAGACGCAGAAGTGAATGTGTATGACCTTGTTGTGAATCAGCTTGCACGCGCACAGACTAACAGGTCAAAGCAGATAACAGCCTCAAATGTAGGTTCTGCACTAAGCAGTCAGGGACTGAGCAAAGGCACAATGTATATCAACATGGCTGGTCAGAAGGTCGGAATTGATATAAGCTCAACGGATTCACTTCAGACGATAAAATCCAAAATCAATAATACAGTCAAAACTTTGGACATTCCCGTTGCAGTAACGGCATCAGTAGTAGACAACAGGCTGATAATCCGCAGTGATAATACTGGTCTGGGTGCAAACTCAATGAGTGAGACTCTGACGTATAACGTGAACGGCAGAAACACGATAACGGCATTCAATGTCAGCGATTCGGATCTGACAAACGGAAATTTTGTTATACGAAGCGGCAGCAGTCAATACACATACGGAAAAGATTATGACGTTGTGAACGGAAATGAAATCCGATGGAACCAGTATGAAGAGACAGACAACGTTAAACTCGGAGATTCAGTAACGGCGACATACAAGATTGCGAAGGGTGATACATACAAATCAACCGGCACTTACGGCTCAAGTGAGGCAAGTATCACGGGCTTAAATGTCAATGACAACGGCACACTGAGTTCAAGACTCAGGATAGTTGACGATGACGGCTACACGTACACATACGGAAAAGACTTCACGCTTGACGATTCCGGCAATGTAGAATGGCTTTACACATCTTCTGACGCTGAAATACCTGAACACCCTGAAAGCGGTACAGGCTACACCCTGGTATACGATCCGTATTCGGGGCTCGTATCATCTCTCACGTATAATGACGAAGACACACAGGAAGCAGTCATAACTGTTAGTTCTGGTGAGGGTAATATCGGAGGCACAAAGCTGAGTTATGAGCAGGTACTCAGTGATATGGTTAATGATGCGTCTCCGGGAATCGTTTCATCTCTCACGTACAAAGACGAAGATACGCAGGAAGCAGTCTTAACGGTGAGTTCCGGCAGCGGGAATATAGATGGCATAAAACTGAGCTATGAACAGATACTCAGTGATACTGGTCTCACGGACTCATCTGCTGATTCTGAATTTGCAGAGTATTTCTCACTGACTGACGAAGACGGCAGCGAGTACAAATACGGCACTGATTATAGAATCATAAGAGGCTCTGAAACAGATTCATCTTCAGGAGAACATTCACCCGTAATCGAATGGCTTTCAGTTCCTGTAAGCGGAACAGGCTTTACTCTCGAATACACAGGACGAGACACAAAATCCACAGATTCATTAGGTGATTCTGAGTTTGCAAAGCATTTTTCACTTGCTGACGAGGACGGAGTTGAATACGAATACGGCACTGATTATAGAATCATAAGAGGCTCTGAAACAGATTCATCTTCAGGAGAACATTCAACGTTAATCGAATGGCTCTCAGTTCCTGCAAGCGGAACAGGCTTTACTCTCGTGTACACAGGACGCAGCGAAGATACACTTGATTTAAGCGTAACACGTTCAAACACTGATGCAGTCATGGCAGGCACAAGCGGAGCATCACCGTTATATTCATATTTTGACGGCGGAACTTCAACAATAACATCAGGAACAAAGACATTCTATGAGGGCATAGACTACGAGATAACGCAATACGAAACGACAGATAATAACGGCAAGACTATCACGAATGCGGCAGTCGAATGGAAGACCGGCACAAATTCAGAATGGTATTATCCAGGCTCAAATGCAGGTTACACGATAAATCTAACAACTGCAAGCGGAAATTCTATGTCTTTCTCAGGAGTACGCAGTTCACTTGACAGTATTAATCTCAATGATTACGGATTCACGAGTGTAAACGGCAGCATCTCATCTGTGAGCTTCACGGGTGATAACGGCACATACACTTATGATCTCACGAACACAAGTACAGATGATGACGGCAAAACACCTGCGCAGAACATGGCCGGTGAAATTGGATTATCAATCAGCACTAATTCAGGCACTAATTCATTCAGTTTTAACTGGGTAGTTCCAGAGAGAACAGCTAATGCAGATCTTCCCGGTTTAGGCGATGAAATCACAGCTGATTATACATATCAGGCTAATACTTTCACTCTCAGCGATGATTCAGACGGTTCACTTCTTGCGGCTCTTGAACTTGACCAGACAGATTCAGCTCACTACACAGCAGCACAGGATGCAGAACTCGTTCTTGACGGTGAGACTATAACGCGCGATTCAAATGACATAGGCGAGGCTTATGACAACGAACTCATTAAGGGCATGACGATTCACTTAAAGGGCACGGGCGAAGTTTCTCTTGATGTATCACATGATGCAGAGAAGGCCGTTGAATCTATTCAGACTTTCGTTGATACGTACAATGATTTAATGACATGGATGAATACGCGCATGACTGAGAGCCAGGTTGACGAGGATACAAAAGCAACGATTGACTCTGACGATTTCAGAATGAGATGGGGCTTGCTTCACGGCAATTCACTTCTCAGAAACACAAAAGCAAAAATGAGAAGTCTAACCAGTCAGAATTTCACGTTTTCATTCACTCAGAGATCAAGCGCAGAAGAAATTTACGGCACTATGGGATATAACGGTCTCAGGAATGACGCAACACTCAGACTGCGAATAAATTCTAAATTCGTTGACGTTTCGATTCTTCCGACTGACACATTACAGGACATTATCGACAAGATTAATGATGACTCTGAAGACGGACCTATGCATGATATCTATTATGATGATGAAGGCAAAAAATTAACTCAGCCGCTGCTCAAGGCCTCTATTGAAAATGACAAGCTCGTAATCACATCAACAAACAATGACTCAATCACAATGTCGGGAACGTCAGCCATGAATGCCCTTAAGCTGAACTACACGTACAAAGGGTTATATCAGCTTGGAATTGCATCGACATCAACGGATTACGGCAAGAGCGGAGAACTTGAATTCGATACATCAAAATTCATGGAAGCACTTGAAGATAACGCCGATGAAGTTCAGGAGTTAATGCTGATGTTCGCGAATGATTTTGACTCGTGGACTAAGTCAATGCTTAACGCTTCGGCCTCAGGCGAGACATCCGGCACACTCACGCGCGAGATTGAGAACTTAGACAATCAGATAAAGACGATCGATGAATATCTTGAAAGATACCAGGAAAGACTCGACAGACAAGAAGAAAGTCTGAGAACGAGATATGCAAATTCAGAAACACAGTTTGCGAAATTATCACAGCAGGCAAATTCAATTGCGGCAATTCTGAATCAGCTCAACGGCTACACGAATAATAACTCGTCATCAAGTTCATAAACTCAAAGCACAGACATAAAAACTCCCGGAGAAGAAAATCTTCGGGGGTATTTTTTTTATCGCATGGCCTCTATTAT
>JAFPWQ010000304.1 GCA_017394925.1 Synergistaceae bacterium | reverse complement strand
CTTTCAGGCAGGCCATGACTGAGCGCATATCACAATAAGACTCAGAGAAATACACGGCCTCTTCATGTTCATCTGACGGTGTGAAATCGCTGGCGAAATCTATTTTTCCCGAATGAGCCGCAGGAATCATAGCATCAAACGCCATTATCTGAACATCAAGCCCGTAACCGTAAGCCTCACAGAATCTCCCAACAATGTCTATATCAATTCCGGCTAATTTCGTGCCCTTATAGTAAATAAACGGAGGGTAATTGCCTTCTGCCGCGTATGTCAGTGTGCCTTTTTTGGCTGGAAGATTGCTGTAGTCAGGCGGAATTTTTGCGGATTCGTCTGCACCCTGCCATTTTGAGAGTATTGCGTCAAGTTCTCCGTTTGATTTTATCCTGCGTATGTATTCGCTCATTTCATCGCATAACTTTTTGCCGTGTTCATTCAGGGGGTAAACGAAAGAATATCCGAAAGGTTCACCAACAGGCTCATCAACAGCAGTAAGCATGTTATCTTCTGCGGCCATGAGTGCAAGAACAGGTGAATCTACGAGGAAGCCTTCAATTTTATGTGTCTTCAGGGCTGAAACGAAATCAGGATATGAATTAAAGTAATGAACTTTCGAGTGAGGAAGATTTTTTGCAACCCAGTCTTCCCAGTCAGCTATACCCGGCTGCATTCCTATGGGCTTACCGTCAAACTCAGTCAGACTTGAATATTTTGGTCTGCGTGATTCAGTTTTTTTCATGGGTTCTTTTTTCAGAATGAGCATTATTGATCTCACATTGCAGGTCGGCTCAGAGAATCTAACGGACTCAGAACGTTCTGGAGTTATTGTTATTCCGCCTATGCCCATATCACACTTTCCGGAATTGACAGCCGGAATTACTCCCGTGAAATTTATTATATTAAACTCAGGTCTGTAGCCTTTCTCTTTGCAGAAACGCAGAATAATATCAACGTCATAGCCTACGTGTTTTCCGTCTTTCATGTATGAGAATACGGGAGTTTCATTATCGACTGCGATATGGATAACGCCTTTTGTATCCGGGAAATTGCTGTAATCCTGGATAACTTTTTTGCTTTCGTCCTCACCTGACCATAAAGCATAAATCTGTTCAAGCGTTCCGTCAGACTTCATGCGCCGGATATATTCGTTTATCTCATCAAGCAATGAATTATTTCTTATGGACATTGGGAAAAGAAAAGCGGTCTTATTGTAGCCCAGAATTTGATTCGTGTGCGTTAAAACTGGGTTCTCCCTCTCAATGTCAAGTGCTATAGTCTCATCAATGGCGGCAGCGTCAATTTTACCTGATGTAAGCGAGTTAATTGTATTTGCTATAGAGTCAAAATATAAAATTTCTGCATCAGGTATAGATTTCCTCACCATGTCATACTGAACTGACCCTGTGAACACTCCGATACGTTTCCCGTTAAATTCTGAAAAATTCCCGGCGGATATTTTCCCTTCATCACGGACGACGGCGACGCAGTTCACATTGAAGATTACATCCGAGAATTTAACACTCTCTTCAGTTTCAGGAGTTACATACAGATTCGAGAGTGCAATATCAATCGCCCCGCTTTTGAGTGCCATCAATATGCTTCCGAATCCGTAAATCTTGAACTCAACCGTAGCTCCGATATGAGCCGCAAATCTCCGTCCAAGTTCAACATCAAATCCCGTTACATCACTATTGATATAAAAGCTGAACGGCATAACAAGCCCAGTAGTACCTATAGTGAGATGAATATCTGATTTTTCAGGGACATCAATCACCGGCATATTCGTATTGTTATCATCTACCCAGCGTTTATACATCTCCTGCAATGTTCCGTCGGCTTTAAGCTCTGCAATGAATGCGTTGAATTTCTCCGTGAGGCCTGGAATTTTTGAGCGTTCCGAAATCCCTGCGGCTGTCGGTACAGGTTCACCCACATAACCGGGCAGAATTCTTACGTTTTCGAGTCCGTTCTTCATGGCCGAAATTAATTCTGATTCATTGCATACCAGAGCGTCAATCTTACCGTTCTGAAGTGCAAGAGACTGACTGATGAAGTCATTGAAGTTGAGAATTTCCGCGTTGGGCAGATTTTTTCTTGCTCTTTCGAGAACAGGCCCAAGTATGTCAGCCCCTACTCTGTAAGCCGGATTATTGAGCTGAGATATTGATGTGATTTCTGAAGATGAACTGAGGCATAAATTCGGAAGAAAGAGATTTACTGTTATGAATAGCAGCATACACGATAAAATTTTACGGAAGGACATTTAGACCACCTTTCATTACGTAAAAATTAATTCAGGTATTATACATAAACACAGAAAATTTAGCATTATCCCTTGTCATAACAAAGACCGCATACTCTATGTTTAACATGCTGATAAATTTAATCCGTAGAATTACGTATAGGAGTTTTTAAAATCATGGTGTATTATACTCACCGTTCTACGGGAAATACGTAGAAGGAAATCGTCAAACCGACGCAATAACGCGAAAATCTGACGGCAGGAAAATGAGGTGCAGTGAACCCCGTTAGGCCATTAAGAAGAGTTAATGCGAAGGAACGCAGGAGGTCGGACATAGGAAGCCTCTATGAACTGTAACAGGTGCAGAAAGGAAACAAGGTAACTTTCCGAACCCCCACAGCTCAGGGCTTAGCATAAAAGACTGAGTGCGTAAAAGGCGATAGTTTGTTGACAATTTAATAAGGGGGTTTCTTATAATGAAGAAATTAGCAGTATTACTCGCGATCGTTTCAGTCGCAGTTCTGGCAGCCCCGGCTCTTTCGGCAACCAACCCGTTCATGGACGTACCGATGAACCACTGGGCATATGATGCAATCGGACAGTTAGCAGCACATGGAATTCTTTCAGGTTATCCCGATGGTCTCTACAAAGGCAAGCAGCCTACAACACGTTACGAAATGGCAAGCGCATTAGCAAGAGCACTCGCAGTAGTAGACATGACAAAGGCAAGCAAGCAGGATGTAGAGATGCTGAAGAGATTAGTAGTAGAGTTCAAAGATGAACTTGAAGCACTCGGCGTAAGAGTTGATGAGCTTGACGAGAGAGTAAGAGTTCTTGAGAACAGACTCGGCGGCTGGCACATTCACGGAACATTAGTGCTTGATGTCATGAACGAGAGCAGATACAAAGCAGAAGAGGCATTAGGTGCTGACGGAGACGGCTCAATCAAGTTCGATGAAGCAAGACTGTTCTTCGAGCGCACATGGGGCGAAAATGATGAGTACTTCTTCCGTGCAAGACTTCGTAACGAAGGTTCAGATCACGGCGGTAATGGAAACAGCAGTTCTCAGAGTGCATACTTCGACAGATTCTATGTTGAGATGCCGTTCTTCTTCGATACCAGATTACTCGTTGGACGTAACAACTGGGCATGGGAAGGCGCATACAAGATTTCACTTCCTGAGACCGGCGGCTGGACTGGAGACCAGACACTCACAGACTGGACATGGACAGGCTTCGGCTTAACGAAGAACTTCGGAATGGGTCAGTTCCAGTTAGCATTTGCACATCCTGATCAGGACTGGGCAAACTACAGCGGAGCAGGCAGATGGAAAACGAAGAATAACCAGACTGCAGATCTTCTTGACAACTGGATGATCATGGCAAGAGGTACATTCCAGTTCACAGAGAATATCGGATTAGACATCGGCGGTCAGGCATTCATCGGTGATAACGCAGAGTATACATATCAGGATACTTCTACGGGTAACTGGAGCGGTTTCTCATTCAATAATATGTGGACAATTTTTGCTGGTCTGCGCTTCAACTTCAACGAGAATATCGCACTTAAGGGTACATTCTATCATCAGAAGGTTGATACTGAGTATGTTGATACGCTTCTTACTGGTAACCGCTGGGAAAATTACGGCTATGGTGCAGGTACGACTTACGACCTTACAGATACAGACAACGCAAATCACTGGTCAGTAATCATCGACGTAAAGCAGGAAGCATTGAAGTTCACCAGCTTATGGCTTGAGTACGGCCAGTATGATAAGGGCTTCACAGCACGTAACGGAACTACAATGTTCTACAGCGATCTGAATTCTATGCAGACAGCAACAAGCGATCTCAAGTACTGGAGAGTCGGACTTGGTCAGCAGTGGACAGATCAGTGGGCAACATACCTGTTCTACTATGGCTACAAGCTTGCAGATGACCATATCAACAGCAATGGTGATTTGGAAGATCGTAATCCTTACGAAGTCGGCGTAGGTGTTCAGTACAAGCTCAATGACTACACAACAATGGGTCTGAACTACATGCACGCAGACGGCGACAAAGACGATACGGAGGATAACGTAGTAAGATTCAGAACAGCAGTATCATTCTAATCTGAACGTAAGAGTAAAAGTTCGGAGCTGATTTTTCCGATAAGGTTTTGATGATAATTCTTCGGGGGAAGAGCGGAAATAAAAGCAATGAACTAAATGAAGCAAAAAGCAACAAAACGGGGTTTTCCTAGTTTGGGAGACCTCGTTTTTTTATGCATTTATATAGTAAAATACACTCATCATGAAAAACTTGAACATATCAGATTTTTATCATAAATTATCAGTTGAAACTGGCGCATTAAAATTTTCATGGCCGGTTGAAATCGTCTATAACCCGTTAAATTATGCGTGGCACGGTTTCACTCAGTATAACGATTTGTATTCTCACGGACAGAAGCGCGTTGTCTTTCTTGGAATGAATCCGGGACCATGGGGAATGGCTCAGACTGGAGTCCCGTTCGGTGAAATTAACGCTGTCAGAAATTTTTTACATATCGGTTCAATAAACGTAATCAGCCCAGATAAGCAGCACTTCAAATATCCCGTAAGAGGTCTCGAATGTCCAAAATCAGAAGTCAGCGGAAAAAGATTATGGGGTTTATTCCGCGAGCGTTTCGGAACTGCTGAGAGTTTCTTTCAGGAACATTTTGTACTGAACTATTGCCCGCTGTTATTCATCGCAAGGACTGAAAACGGGAATTTCAGAAATTATACGCCCGACAGAATAAGACAGGACGAAAGCATGAGACTTTTTGAACTGTGCGATTTGTGCCTCATTAAGACGCTTGAAGTTCTCAGACCTCAATATGTCGTCGGGATTGGAAATTTCGCATTCAAACAGGCAAAAAAGGCTCTAATCGGAATGAATGTTAATATCTCGAAGATTTTACATCCTAGTCCTGCATCACCGGCGGCAAATAAAAACTGGGCTGAAAAAGCTACTCAGCAATTAATACAGTCAGGAGTTTGGCAATGAGTTATGATGATAAAAGCGATTTCGTGAGAGTTCGTGCACTGGTCAGCGGAAGAGTTCAGCATGTAGGTTTCAGATATTG
>JAFPWQ010000303.1 GCA_017394925.1 Synergistaceae bacterium | reverse complement strand
TTCATATTTTATCAGGAGGTATTTCAGCTATGATGAATCAGCATTCAGCAGCTCTCATTCTTCCGTATTACGGCAGACTTCCTAATTATTTTCCTTTGTGGCTGAAAACGGCGGGTTTCAACAGGAACTTCACGTTTATGATTTTTTCGGATGAAAATTTTTCAGGCTATAATATTCCCCCTAACGTTCATGTGAATTATATGACCTTTGAAGAGATAAAAACCAGAATTTCTAAACACCTTGATTTTAACTTTGTTCTGGACAGACCTTATAAACTCTGCGACTACAGGCCATTATACGGATTAATCTTTCAGGACTATCTTGAAGGCTATGATTTCTGGGGGCATTGTGATCCTGATATTATCTGGGGCAATATGGGAAAATTCATAACTGATTATCTTCTCAACCGTTTTGATAAACTTTACAGAAGAGGGCATCTTGTGCTTTACAGGAATTCAGAGAAAGCAAGAACTTTTGCACTCAACAAATTGCCAGGCTGGAATGTTTCTTACCGTGATATATTCAGGACTGGATTATCAATGCATTTTGATGAACTCGCACTTATCGAAAATCTATTCAGTAAATATGCTGATGGGGGGGGGGGAATTATGACCGAGTTGTAATCGCATACGTATCTCCCAGCGTCAGGCAATTAAGGTGCTCAGGCTACGATATTCCCCTTGAGACAGTTGCGGCCTTCAAATGGAAAGATGGTGTACTTGAAGGGCTTGGGATTGACGGAGACCCTGAAACGGTAAAAGAATATCTCTATGTTCACTTGCAGAAGAGAGCCATGAAATTTGAACCAGGCATCGAGAACTGGAAAAGTTTTATGATAATCCCTAATGAATTTGTGAGAGATCATGAGCTTACGTTCGATGAGATTCAAAATTTGATTATGCCTCGCAAAGGAGATTTACAGCTTATGCCGTCATCACGCAGGAACATGAAGTCAAAGATAAAGCGTTTCATCAACGTTAGTATTCCGGAGAAGATTCTGTATCTCAAGAATGTAATCAACCGTATTCTTGGGCGCAGGCTTCGAAGCCGTTATACACAGCGATGTGAACAATGAAGAATATAATATATTCCCGAAAGATAAAAAGATAAAGGATATGGTATATAATTGAGATATAGTATTATAATCATACTTACGGTATCAATATTAATTTTCATATTAAATTTCACAACGGAGGCATATTCAATGAGCAAAGTTTATGACTACTCAGTGTTCACACCGAAAGGCGAAGAAGTATCGCTTGGTTCATTCAAAGGCAAAGTGCTTGTAATCGTCAACACGGCAACAGGCTGCGGATTCACACCGCAGTATGAACAGCTTGAAGACATGTACAAAAAGTATCATGAGAAGGGGCTTGAGATAATCGATATACCCTGCAACCAGTTCGGCGGACAGGCACCCGGTACTGACGAAGAGATTCACGAGTTCTGCACGCTTCATTTCAACACGACGTATGAGCAGTTCAGGAAGTCAGATGTCAACGGTGAGAAAGAATTACCGCTGTATACATTCCTGAAGAGCCAGAAAGGTTTTGAGGGTTTTGACAAGAATCATAAACTCTCAGCACTTCTTGATGACATGCTCAAAAAGGCAGATCCTGATTACGCAAAGAAGCCGGATATTAAGTGGAACTTCACGAAGTTTGTTGTCAATCGCAACGGTGAAGTCGTCAAACGCTTTGAGCCCACAGCAGACATGGCCGATGTCGAAGCGTTCGTGAAATCATTATTGTAGGAGAGTGAAAATCATGGCAGTGAAGAAAATACTGAATGACGACACAACGGAACTTGATGCGGCAAAGGTTGCACTGCTTGATGTGTCAGCGACATGGTGCGGACCGTGCAAGGCAATTGCTCCTGTGGTTGAAGAATTATCCGAAGAGTTAGCCGGTCGTCTTGAAGTGTTCAATGCAGATGCAGAAGAGAATCCCGGACTGGCGAGAAAATTACGCGTAATGAGCATTCCGAACTTAATGATTCTCAAGGAAGGCAAAGTTACCGCAAGACAGGTAGGTTTTCAGTCAGCACCCGAATTAAAAGCGTGGGTTGAAGCAAATATTTAGTAAATGAAATTCATATCCCTCCTCAAAAATTACAGGGAGGGATTTTTTTGTGTCTTAACGCGATAAAATTTCCTGATAGAGTTTATATATCTCGTCAGTGTTACGTTCAAGCGAAAAATTTTTCACCGCACGTTCTCTTCCCTTTGTGCCCATCTCACGAATCAGTTCAGGATTCATGATGAACTTGTGCATTAATTCCGCAAGCATATCTGAATCATCAAAACGGCATATGTACCCGGTCTCATTATCGATGACTATCTCAGGCGTTGCTCCTGTGTTCACTCCGATTACGGGCATATAGTGCATCATGTATTCAACCGTAACGCGTCTGAATGCTTCACATCTTGAGAGCATTAATCCAACGTCCATGTTCATAAGAACATCATCAATATCTTCTCTGAATCCCATGAACATTACACACTCTTCAATATCCTCTGAATGTATGAGTGTCTTTAATTCTTGTGAGTATCTGCCTGTGTCATTGCCTATTATGTGAACAATGAATTTATCTTTTAACGCTTTCAGTTTTATACACGCATTCACCGCCATTAACTGATTCTTGCCTTCGAATATTCTTCCAGCTATGCAGAAGTTCACGCGTCCCCCTGAGAGATAAACTTTTTCGTATTTATCATAAATTCTGATTCCATTGTAAATTATTCTTGTTCTGTCCTGAGGGCATAATTTTCTCTCGTTTACATAGTGATTATAGACCGAATGCGATATTGCTATTTCTGCATCCGTATTTTTGAATTTCTCTCTCATAACTGAATCAGGCAGAGTATAATCAAGGCCGTTATCCTTCATTCCGTGTTCCCTGAGATGTACAACATGATGAATGTGAAAATGTTCTGAGATGAAATATCCTATATCTGAAGCGTGAGTGTTCGTGTGAATTAAATCAAAGTGTATATTATTATCAAGTATGAAACGCAAAAATCTTCTGTAATGAATTATATGATTGATGAAAAGTTTTACATAGCCTTTGAGTTTCTTAATTATTCCCTTTTCTGTTATGCATGGATAGTGTTTCAGAATGAATACCTGTATTCCTTTTTCGCGGCATTTTTGGGTAAGAGTTCCTTCGCCTTTCGTGAGAACAGAAACGTTCACATTGCATTTCTCTTGCATTTCTTTCATCAGGTTATATAATGAAATACACGCTCCGTTATTGAGATTTTCCCACATTGAAATGTAAAGAATATTTAGTTTTTGGGTATGATTATGGCTGTTGGCTGATTTTACAGTTCTTAATCGTCATTGTCAATCTCCTTTCGCAAAAATATCGCAAAAAATTTTCAATGATTTTATCACAAGAAATATAAAATAAAGACCTCCCTGAATGAAAACGGGAAGCCTTTAATGATTCTGATTCTTAAATGCTAACATACGAATATCGTTATCAGCTCACGTTGAACAGGATTAACCACAAGAACAATCCCGTCATCCCTTCCGCGTTCCCGGCCATGTTTGCAGCACTGATAGAATAGTCTTCTGATTCTCGCCATCATGAAATCCATAACGGACTCAGAAAATCTTGCGAGGAGTCTTGAGAGAAAATGCCGGGAAAATAAGCAGTCTTTCATCTCGAAGTCATCGCACAGCATCGTGTTGAATCCGTTCATGATCTCGTCGGAGATCTCATTCATTACTACGCTTACGGAATCATAGTACATGCTCTCAGTGATTAAACCAGACCGGTGTCTCGAAGCAAGCTCTCTGAAGCTGCACATAACGTTCTCCGGCATATATCCCGCAGAATAATCTTCAACGGTCTCAAGAATTTTTCCGTTCATGATAAAGAATCTCCTCCTGTCTGAGAAAATTTGATAAAAGATTTTTGTGATGCATATAATTTACCATAATAAATATAAACATGAAAAAACTTTTATTGCGTGTAAGTATATCTTCAATTGACGAAAAAAAGAATTTATACTATCTTATTCATGTATCCAGTAAAATTTATTTCACTAATTTTTCACACAACAAATTCAAGGAGGTATTATCCCGTATGAGTAAGAAGCTGGTAGCGGATCTCATAGTTGATTACCTTGAACGCAGGGAAGTCAGATATATCTTCGGTCTTTGCGGTCATACAGTCATCGGAATGCTCGATGCACTGAACCGTAATCTCGAAAAAGGCGGCAAGTTACGCTACATCTCCAACCGACATGAAGCAGTAGCCTCAACAGCGGCAGACGGATATGCGCGTGTAACGCACAAGGCCTCAGTCGTAATGTGTCATCTTGGGCCCGGCATCACGAACGTATTGACGGGTGTGGCAAATGCTGCATTCGATTCAATTCCAATGGTCGTATTCGCCGGTGATGTTCCGAGTTATTACTACGGCAAGCACCCACATCAGGAAGTCAACATGCACGGGGACGCAACGCAGTACAGACTTCTTGAGCCTGTATGCAAACGCTGCTGGAGAGTTGATGACGCTGAAGCATTACCCGACATTCTCGATAAGGCATTCAGACTCGCTGAATCAGGCAGACCCGGACCCGTCTTAATCGATATGCCTATGGATATATGGTCGCGCGAAATCGAAGAAGATTTATTCGCGCGTACATATCAGGACAGCCATATAACCGTGAAACCGGCATTAGATCCTGCATGTGCGAAGGCGATTGCGAAGAGATTAATCGAGGCAAAGAATCCAGTTATCCATGCAGGCGGAGGAATTCTCTTAGCTCAGGCATCAGATGAACTTGCAGCACTCGCAGAATTTCTTGATATTCCGATTTCACGTACTCTTATGGGTCAGGGCTGTGTGAGTGATTTACATCCTCTTATGGTTGGTCAGACCGGCTTCTGGGGACTTGCACACACTCATGCATTCACGCTCGGAGCAGATGTGATTCTTGCACTGGGAACGAGATTTGCAGAGGCAGATTCATCAAGCTGGTATCAGGGAGTAACATTTGATCCTTCAACCACAAAATTTATGCAGATTGATATTGACCCGACAGAAATCGGCAGAAATTACCCCGTTGAAATCGGAGCAGTAGCAGACTTAAAGCTCGCACTCGCACAGATACTTGAGGCCGCAAAAGCAATCAAGCCCGAAGGAATTAAACGCCCCGGTTTACGTGAAGGAATCGCGAAGGCAAAAGCAGAATTCAAAGAGTCAGTGAAGGCAATCACGGAAGATTTGAGATTCCCGATGACACCTCAGAGAATTCTTAAGGACGTGAAAGAGGCATTACCTGAAGACGCGTTAATCTTCACCGATGTAGGCTGGAACAAGAACGGAGTAGCTCAGCAGTTCACGATTACGATTCCGGGAACAGTTCATCATTCATCAGGACTTGCGACAATGGGCTTCGGTGCAAGTGCAGTTCTGGGAGGCAAGAAGGCAGCACCCGATAAGATATGCATTGCGTTAATCGGGGACGGCGGATTCGGAGTCAATCCTACATGCATGGCCACAGCAGTAGAAGAAGGCATTGCGTGCACATGGGTAGTCATGAATAACATGGCCTTCGGAACAATCGCAGGACTTGAGAATGCGAACTACAAGACGAAATTCGGAACTACATTCCATACGCCTGACGGAGCAGCATACTCGCCGAACTGGGCAAAAGTTGCAGAGGGCTACGGAGTTGAGGCTATCCGCGTGAATTCAGCAGAAGAGTTTGCACCGGCCATGAAGAAAGCTGTCGAAGCCAACAAAGCCGGAAGACCTTTCTTAGTTGAGGCAATCATGGAGAACATTGCAGTACCTACACCGGGCTGCTGGAACATCAACGATATTTACACGCCGAACGAACTCGTCAAAGAAGGCAAGCTCGTCAAGAAAGAAAACGGCAAGTATGTACCGCCGAGTCATGCAAAATCACACATCACGAAATAGCATAATAGAATCATAAAATCTGAGAGGAGTAAAACAAGTATAATGGCACATCATGAAGTAACACCTGAAGAAATTGCAATGCTTGAAGAAATGGTGAAGAAGGCCAGAGTAGCGGCTGATGTCATCGCAACATACGATCAGGAACGCGTAGATCATCTTGCGCGTGCAATTTGTGCGGCACTCTATCCGCTTAAAGTCTGGGGTCCGATATGCGACGAAGCAGTTGACGAGACCAGATTAGGCGACAAGGTAACCAAGCGCAACAAGAGAAATAAGCTGAAGTTAATTCTCAGGGACTGCCTCAGACAGAAGAGCGTAGGCATCATCGAAGAGATTCCAGAAAAGGGACTCGTGAAATACGCAAAGCCCGTAGGTGTAATCGCAACACTCGTTCCCACAACTAACCCGTGCGTAACACCTGCAGGTCAGGCAATCTACGCAGTCAAAGCAAGAGACGTTCTCATCTGCTCGCCTCATCCGAGAGCAAAGAAGGTTACATGCAAGACTGTGAATATCATCCGTGATGTTCTCGTCCGTGAGGGCGCACCTGCCGACATCATTCAGGTAATCGAAGAGCCGAGCATCACACTGACTCAGGAATTAATGAAGATGGTTGACCTCGTAATCGCTACGGGAGGCCGTCCAATGGTCAGATCAGCGTATTCATCAGGTGTACCGGCTTACGGTTCAGGTGCAGGAAACTCAACAGTCATCGTAGACAACACAGCGAACACGAAAGAGCGTGCATATGAGGCAGCAACGAACACAAGAATCTCAAAGTGTGCAGACTTCGGATCAGGCTGTTCATGCGACGGAAATTTAATCGTTCATGAGAGCGTCTATGACAATTTCGTTGAGGGGCTTGTGAAGGAAGGCGCATACATTCCGACATGGGAAGAGGCCGAGAAGATTAAGAAAGTCATGTGGGATGAGACCGGCCACAGACTGCCCGATACAGTTGCAATAAGCGCACAGGCATTAGCAGAAAAAGCCGGATTCACGATTCCTGCGGACAGGAAATTTATCGCAGTTCCCAACAACGGACAGCCCGAAGGTTTCACGATTAAGACCGCTGAAGACATCAAGAAATGCATCGGCAAGCAGCACTTCTTCAGCACTGAAAAGCTCAC
>JAFPWQ010000302.1 GCA_017394925.1 Synergistaceae bacterium | reverse complement strand
CTTTGTCAATAGGTATTTACTTGTATTTTGTGGTATATTTATTTTACTTCACACATGAAAACGAAAGGAGACGTAAAATTTTCAATGACGAAAAAATTTTTTGCCTCTCTTATTATTCTTATTATTTTATTATGCATTAATTCAGCGGCTTATTCACTCGATGAAAATCTTCCCGACAAAGCTACACTTTCAGCTAACCGAATGCGTTTTGATTCAAACACAGGAGATTTTCTTGCAGACGGCGATGTAAGAATCACAGCCGGAGATTTAAACGTACATGCTCCGGTCGGAACAGGAAACGTTGAACGCAGAGAAGTAAATTTTGAACGGGGCATAACAGCAAAAGGCAAATGGATGGGCGACAAAGTAGACATCAAAGCAGGAAGGCTTTTATTATCATTCGCGGACATACCCGGCGCAAGATTTCAGAACGGCGTTAAAGGCGGCGTAGGAACGATGTATCTTGATGCTGACAGACTCACTTTAACGGGTATAGGCGGAATATCTTCACCGTCGGGCAATGACAGACAGACAAAATTCTGGATCGTGAATGCAAAAAATCTTGAGGATCGTTCACGTGGCATAACATTCGGTGCAGGCTCTGCAGAAGGTACACTGAGAAACGGAGAACTTCATGATATGACAGCCAAAAAAGGCGTATGGATTAAAGGCAGACCAAAAGCAAATGAGGCTCCCGTGAATCTCAGAGGAGACAGCGCGCTTTATTCTGTTGCACGGGGAAGTGTCGTAGTCAGCGGCCATGTAGTTGCAGTTCAGGGAGGCAGGACTCTTAAATCAGATTCAATTGTATATTTCCCGGATCAGAATCGAGTCGAGGCACTCGGAGGTTTAACCCGCAAAAAAGACGGCGCAGTTAATACTGAACGTGCAGAGATTACGATTGATTTATCGCGTGAGAGAAAGCCTACGCAGGTTACGAAGAATGACTCAGATTCGCAGACTGAAAAGCCCAAAGCTAAACCCAAAACTAAAACTCAGAACAGGAGAACACGCAAAAAATGAAGGGATTATCTGCATCTGAATTACGCAAGGGCTATAGCGGCAGATTAGTTGTCGGAGGTGTGAGCATTAACGTTAATGAGGGTGAAGTTGTCGGTCTTCTCGGGCCTAACGGAGCAGGAAAAACTACATCGTTCTATATGATTGTCGGGTTAATTAAGCCTGACTCTGGAAAAGTTGAAATCGATGATAAAGAAATAACTTCGCTGCCTGTATATGAACGCGCAAGAGCAGGTATAGGCTATCTTCCGCAGGAGGCTTCAGTGTTCCGAAATCTTACAGTGAGAGAAAATATTAATCTTGTCTGGGAAGAGACCGGCCGAAAAAAAATTGCAGACAAGCTCACTGATGAACTGCTCGAACAGTTCAAGATTACGCACATTGCAGATACTAAAGGCTATGCTCTTTCAGGCGGTGAACGAAGACGCGTAGAAATTGCACGTGCATTGACGTTAAAGCCAAAATTCATTCTGCTTGATGAACCTTTCAGCGGAATAGATCCGATTGCAGTTGCCGACATTCAGACGATGATTCACGAACTCAAAGCTCAGGGCTATGGCATTCTCATAACTGACCATAATGTCCGCGAGACGTTATCCATAACTGACAGGACATATTTGATTCATGACGGGAAAATCTTTTTGTCTGGAACACCGGCCGAAGTTGCAGATAATGAACTTGCACGTAAATTTTATCTGGGTGAAAATTTTGAGTGGGAAGGGGCGCATCAAAAATAGAATACAGAGTTGAACATGATACTATGGGTGAAGTGAGAGTACCCGTAAATACATACTGGGGAGCACAGACTGAACGCAGCCGTCAGAACTTCCGAATCGGTGTAGGGACTGAGACAATGCCGCGTGAAATCATAAGAGCATTCGCATATCTCAAGAAGGCCTGCGCAATCGCCAATAATATTTTATTGCCCTCACGCATGACCGACGAGAAAAAGAATATTATTGTGCGTGTATCAGATGAAATCATTGCGGGAGAACTCGATGAACATTTTCCGTTAGTCGTATGGCAGACAGGATCGGGCACGCAGTCAAACATGAATGTCAACGAAGTCATAGCCAACAGAGGAAATGAGATCGCCGGAAAGAAATTATTGCATCCCAATGATGACGTAAATATGTCTCAGAGTTCAAATGATACGTTTCCTACAGCTATGTACATGGCCGCAGTTATTGCCGTGAATGACAAACTGATACCTGCAGTAAGAAAACTCATTGAGACATTCAGGCGTTTAGAATCAGAGAATGAAAATATCATCAAGACCGGCAGAACTCATTTACAGGACGCGGCACCGTTAAGATTCTCGCAGGAAATATCCGGCTGGCGTTCAAGTCTCGAAGCTAATGAATATATGTTAATCGAATCGTCAAAGGCCATGTGTGCGCTTGCAATCGGAGGTACAGCAGTAGGAACGGGATTAAATGCGCCGGAAAATTTTGATTCTGAAGTTACGAAAGCATTAACGCAAATGACCGGCAAAAATTTTACACCGGCCATGAATAAATTTCATGCTTTAACGTCAAAAAGTGAAATCGTATATGCTCATGGTGCAGTGAAAGCATTAGCCGCTGACATGATGAAAATCGCAAATGATATTCGCTGGCTTGCGTCAGGGCCACGCTGCGGACTTGGCGAGATTATGATTCCTGAGAATGAACCGGGAAGTTCAATCATGCCCGGAAAAGTTAATCCCACTCAGTGTGAACAGGTTACTATGGTAGCAGTTCAGGTTATGGGCAATGACGTTGCAATCGCTATGTCGGCATCACAGGGTAATTTTGAATTGAACGTATTCATGCCCGTATGCGCGTATAATTTTCTTCAGTCAGTAAGGCTCATGAGTGAATCAATAATATCATTCGAGGCCAATTGCGTATCAGGGATTAAGGCAAATCGTGAGAAAATGAATGACAATCTCAACCGTTCTTTGATGCTTGTTACTGCACTGAATCCCATAATAGGCTATGAGAATGCCGCAAAGGTTGCAAAGTTAGCGCATAAGAAAAATATATCACTCAAAGAAGCATGTGTTGAGCTTGGACTGCTTACGGCTGAAAGATTCGGGGAGGCTGTTGATCCTGAAAAAATGGTCTGATAATGAGCGCGTAACTCTTGAAATTTCTGCACTATCAAGCGACGGCACCGGCATATCACGAACTGACAGAGGGATAATCTTCGTTCAGGGAGGATTACCGGGTGAAATTGTGAGGGCTGAAATTGTCTCACGAAAAAAAGACTTCATGATTGCCGATACACTTTCAGTTGAACGTACTTCACCTGACAGAGTGATTCCCCAATGCAAATATTACGGTAAATGCGGAGGATGTCAGCTTCAGCATACGAGTTATGACTCGCAGTTAAGACTCAAAGCTGAACTCGTGAGAGATGCAATGATTCGCATAGGCGGATTTGAACGTGAGAGATTCGCGGGGCTTGAATGTGAATCATCGCCGTCATCATGGGGCTATCGGAACAAGGCCGCATTTCCTGTTCAGACTCTCAGAGGCAAAATCATAACGGGCTTTTACCGCGCAGGAACTCACAGACTCGAATTGATTCGCAATTGCCCGGTCAATGCTGAGAGAATTAATTTCATGTACACTAAGATTCTTGATTCACTGGACAAAAACGCATTGCCATTAACCGGTTATGATGAACGCACTAACACCGGCAAGCTCAGACATATAATTACGCGTACGGGAATAAACACAGGCGACTCGCTAATCTCATTCGTGATAAACGGCAAATTATCGGCTAAAGGCATAAAGTCTCTCGTGTCATTGGGAAATTCATCGCGGCCGTCAACTATAACTATGAATCATAATTCAAAGCCCGGCAATGTTATTCTGGGAACATACACGGAAAATTTAACAGGCTCAGGGTTAATTACTGAGAGGCTCGGCAAATATAAATTCATGTTCGATACGTCTTCTTTCTTTCAGGTTAATACGGGTCAGGCAGAAAAATTATTTGCTTATGCGTCATCACAAACCGGGAATGCAAAAAATATTCTCGAACTCTACAGCGGAACAGGAAGTTTAACATGCTATCTTGCAGAAAAATCCCAAAGTGTAACCAGCATTGAAGAATTTCGCGGTGCTGTTCACATGGCCGTGAAAAATCTGCGTGCCAATAATTTCGGTAACGTTAGGACTTTATGCGGCAAATCTGAAGACGTGATTGCAGATCTCAAAGAAAAATATGACTGCGTTGTTTTAGACCCTCCCAGAGACGGCTGCGCAAGAAGTGTGATTGATGCGATAAATAATTTCGGCGTGAAGAAAATAATTTACGTGTCATGCAATCCGGCTACACTTGCACGGGACTGTAAAATATTTTCATCTTACGGCTATAATCTCGTGAGCATTAAGGCATTCGATATGTTTCCTCAGACTGCACATGTTGAGAGTGTTGCTGTTCTAAAGAAGTGAAAGAAAATAACAGGAGGAAAGAATGAGTACAGGAATCAATGACGTAGTATTTGAACTGCGGAGAGAACTTGAAAAACAGTTTAATCAGAGACTTTTGGACAATCAGCCGCGCTTAAAGAAATTAATACGCGATCCAGGTCTTTTAATTAAATGGCTGAAAATACATGCAAAATATATATTCACTGATTACGGGCGCGAAGTTCATAGTTATAGAAGAATTGCAGCACCCAAAATGAATGCCGCAAATGAATTCATACCGACGGACAAAAAATTTCCCGGAACAAAGATAGCAGTCTATAAAGTCATAACAGGGGGCTATGACAATCTGAAAGATCCTGTTTATATTGATGATGAGATTGATTACTATGCGTTTACGGATTCAGAATCAATGCAACCCGGCAAAGCATGGAAAATTATCTCTGTTCCTGAAAGGCTGTCCGGACTCAGCAATACTAAGAAAAACCGTTACATGAAAATTCATCATGATGAGACGCTTGAACTAACCGGCAAAAAATATGACTACTGCGTTTACATTGACGGCAGCCTGAGAATAACCTGCGACATAAAGCCCCTCGTATATTCGCTGATTGAATCAGGAAAAAATATCGCGATTCATCATCACAGAATAAGGGACTGTATATATTCTGAACGCAATGATATTCTCATGCTGAATAAAGCTAAAGCAAAGGACATTGACAGGCAGCTTGATTTCTACAGGAAAGAAGGAATGCCTGAACATTTCGGTTTGCTTGAGAACACAGTTATTATACGCAAGTGCAATGATTCAAAACTGAATGATATTATGCATCAATGGTGGCTTCAGGTTGAAAGATTCACTCACAGAGACCAGCTGAGTCTTCCTTATGTCCTATGGAAGAATGGACTGACATGTTCTTATATATTTTCACTCGGGACTAACGTTTGGAGGAATCCTTACTTCTTATATCATCCACATAATTCAAGGTGAAATTCATGATAGGCAAACTTGAAGAGACAGATAATTTACGGGCAGTATGGAACACGGAAGCAAAATTTACGGCATGGCTCGCAGAAGATAAAAACATGAAGATATTATCAGAGGCATCCGGGCTGAATATCGCAGCTGAAGAAATTATATCGAACGCAGGAGATTATATTCCTGCATCAGACAAGGATACGGGAAAAAGAATCATAATTGCAAATCGGCTTGAAGAGACAGAAAATAATTATCTCGGTCAGTTAATCACATATGCAGCCGACAGGAACGCAAAAATAATAATCTGGCTCGCAGGGAATTCACGAAGAGAACATAAAAATGCAATTGAATGGCTGAATGCAAACATGAATAATAACGTTAAAATATATCTCTTCAGGATAAGATTATTTCACGGGGGAGATTCTGTACCTGCAGTTTATGCCGTGAGATTTGAGCCTGTAGTGAAACCAGACATTAAGAATTCAGAAAGTACTGCGAACATTGAAGAACTAAGATTCGATTACTGGAATAAATTTCAGGATTACGCATTCAATGACGCAAAAGATAAGGGCTTCGCTTCATGCTATAAACGCTGGGCTAATTCATCAACTTCAACGTTATATTTAGGAATCGGCAGACAGGGGACTAATATATTCGTGTCAAAAACTTTTTCTGAGCTTGAAGCAGGGATTTATATCTCGAATGATAAAAAATTATTTCAGTATCTCTTAACACACATGTATGAAATAGAATCAGAGAGCGGAATAAAATTTGAATGGCCGGTTAATTCAGACGGAAAAGATTTCAGGATAAGCACCGGGAAAATATCAGCACAGATTGAAAATCATAATGACTGGACGAATCAATTCAACTGGATAATAAATACCGTTCTGAACATACGAAAAGTATTCGGGAAATATATATCATCATGGGAGGCATAAAATCATGAACGCAGAGATAATTAATTCACGGGTCAAAAAATTACGGGCATTAATGGCAGATAAGAAACTTTATGCATTCGTT
>JAFPWQ010000301.1 GCA_017394925.1 Synergistaceae bacterium | reverse complement strand
TGAAGGCAATTGACGGTGAAGAACGCGTGAAAGAAATTGCGAGAATGTTATCAGGTTCGCCGGATATGTCAGAGGCAAGAGAACATGCGAAGATATTACTGAAGGGGTGATATAATTCGCGTAAATTTATGTGAAGGAGCGATTGACATTGCCGGATAATTTCGCAGATATTAACAATCATGTCCTTGTCTCAGTAATCATTCCATCGTACAACACAGCAGAATACATTCACAGAGCAATAGAATCATCACAAAGGCAGACACATTCAAACATTGAGATCATAATCATAGATGACGGATCTAAAGATGACACACTCAAAATCGCAAAGGGATATGCAGAGAAAGATTCGCGTATAAAAGTCATTCATCAGGATAATGCAGGCGTATCATCGGCACGCAATCACGGAATGAGAGAAGCTAACGGTGAGTATTATGTGTTTCTCGATTCTGATGACTGGCTTGAAGATGATGCAGTTGAAGTTCTGCTTGATGCTCAGACTGAACACCCTGATAAACTGATTGCGGCGAATTATTACAGGGGCATGATTGATAATGTGAAACGCATTGCAAATGATGCTGGCATACAGTCATGTTCACTGAGCATTGAGGAAGTTGCTGAAAGTTTCTGCGGCATATGGAAAAAAGGATTTGGAATGTTCTCTTTTCATAGTCTGTGGGCAAAAATTTTCCGCGCTGATATTTGCAAAAAAGGAATAATCTTTCCTGAAGGCATTGCTTACAGTGAGGATGCTGTATTTGTTCTCGATTATGTCCATGAGACCGGAGGAGCATTTTACATCAACAAAATTGTTATGAATATTCTGATTCGTTCAGACAGTGCAACACATACAACAAGTGTTCATGAAAATGTACTGAAAAATTTGCAGTCTCAGAAAGCAGCATACAATCTCATGATTAATCACCCAAAGAACTCTCAGCAAATCAGAAAGCTCCTGATAATCAGCCGAAGCATTGAAATCGGCATCTATTTGGGAAAAATGCTTAAAGGTGAAGCAGATCAGACAGAACTCATAAGAGCCAGAGAATATATGATGGAATCATCTTATGAATTCCTGACATGCAGAAAAATTTCACTCAAAAGAAAGCTACCTTTCATATGCAAAGTATATTTCCCTCTTCCGCTGTCAAAAGCATTGTTTAACTCATTGCAAATCATCAAAAGGATTCGTGATAAAATGCGCAAAAAATAAAATCACAGGAGCGATGATAAATTCATGTCATCATTAAGACGTTCAGCATTAATCCTTCTTGTTATTCTCGTTCTCATCATATCATGCACATCATCATACGCCGCACAAAGCAATATCACGCAGATTAATTCACTTCCGTCAGCAGACTGGCAGAAGACCGTAAATTTTCCTGACTGGCGCGGAAAAGTCGATGATTCACTTGCACTGAACAGCATGACAAGTTTCAATTTCTTTCATGGACAGGGCAAAGTATATCTCAGTGTTGCGGACAAAGTTAAAAGATTCAACATGTTCATCAATAACGAGAGAGTGAATACATCAGGAATAAAGGCCGGAGGGACTTATGCAATTGATATTTCAGACTATGCTGTTGACGGCATAAATACGATTCAGATTGCGAACATTGAGCCGTATAACCAGAAAGATGCCGTTAAACTTTTTATTCCTTATCCTGTTATCCTCGAAGGGACACTCAAAGACTCAGGCATAAACCCCGAAACGCTTTCATTAATATCCGACATAATCGAATCAGACATTGCCAACGGATTCACGAGTGCACAGTTAGCTGTAATCCGAAACGGAAGACTTGTATATTCAAATGCATGGGGAAAAGTCAGCAGTTACAATCAGAACGGCACACGCAATAATAAAAGCAGAAATGCAGACACGAATACGCTCTATGATTTAGCGTCAGTGAGCAAGATGTTCGGAGTGAACTATGCGGTTCAGAAACTCGTTACGGATGAAAAATTAAATCTTGATTCACGAATCGTTGATATTCTCGGCAATGAATTTGCGAATTCCGTAATCAATATCACATATAAGAATCTGGGCAGGATAAATATAAACACTATGCGAGAATGGAAAGCGTCAATTACTGTCCGTGATGTATTATGTCATTGTGCGGGCTTTCCTGCAGTTGTGCATTATCACGATAAGAATTATGACATCTCAGCCTTAAAGCATGATGATAAAGCCTCGAACCCGTTATACACCGGCAATGACGGAAGTGCATTAACGAGAGCCAAAACTCTTGATGCAATCTGCAAGACACCGTTAATGTACAGGCCGCGAACTAAAATCGTGTACTCTGATATTGATTACATGCTCTTATGCTTTGTCATCGAGAAAGTAACAAGTCAGCCTCTTGATGTATACATGCGTGAAAATTTCTGGCGGCCCATGAACTTGAATCGCATTGCATATAATCCCCTCAAGAATAGATTCTCACGTGATGAAATTGCAGCCACAGAGATAAACGGCAATACACGCGGAGGAAAAATAAATTTTGCAGGCATACGGACATACATACTGCAGGGTGAAGTA
>JAFPWQ010000300.1 GCA_017394925.1 Synergistaceae bacterium | reverse complement strand
TATGGCTATTGATACAAAGAATTTCAAAGTTTCAGAGTTCACATGTCATTGCGGGTGCGGAAAGAATAACATTGACCAGAGAGTTATAAACATGGCTCAGACTATAAGAGACGCAATAAAAGTACCCATTCATGTGAATTCAGGGTGCAGGTGCGATGCATATAATGAATCACCGCCGGTCGGAGGAGTGAAGGGAAGCTATCATACTTTAGGGCTTGCGGCTGATCTGAGCTGCTCACTCGGTGCAAAGGCGTTATTCGTGGCGATTGCAAATCTCAAGGCGAAAGGTAAACTGCCGGATCTGCAATATGCTATCTGGTACGGAAAGAAAGATTTTGTGCATATTGACTGCGGGAAAGTCCGTAATAATTTCTTCGAGGTGAGACCATGAATGATGAATTTTCTGAGTTCCTGATTGCCGGGATATTTGGCCTCTTTGGCTGGTTCTTTGGCGGCATTGACGGTTATATCAAGGTATTAATTGCATGTACTGCTGTTGATTATGTTACGGGAGTTCTGAGAGGCGGCAAGGAAGGTAGACTCTCAAGTCAAATTGCATTCTGGGGAATTGCCAGAAAGATTGTAATGTTTTTCTTTGTCGGAATCGCTCATATTATCGATGATATGCTCGGAGGTAATGCAGGCTTCAGAACTGTTATAATTTTATTCTACATTGGGAATGAGGGCATAAGTATCATTGAGAATGCCGACAAGTTAGGCGTACCGATTCCGAAATTCCTGCGCGGAAAATTTCTCAAGTTCATGGAAAACAACACTGAAGATAATACACAGCAGGAGGAAACCGCATAAAAACCTACTTGCTATAATGCTGATTAAGAGTGAACATACAGACCATATCCCAAATTGAAGGAGGCATGATCTGCATGAAGAATCCCGAAATCACTCTTGGAGACGGAAAACCCGAAAATCTCACAGATTTGTATCATGGTGATAACTGCAGTATATTTGCGATTAATGATGCAGTAGAGGACAGCACCACAGGGGCAGAACTGGAAAAGAGGCTGAATGCTTTAAGGCTGTTCAGCAAATTCAGCCTTGAACGTGAGACAAATGAATACGTGAGATTAGTTACGATTGACTGTTTCGGCAAAAAGCATTATTTCAGAGCCGAGAAGTGAGCATGAGATGCACGGGTTAAGCCTGATTCTTTTCCTGTGCAATAATTTTTTCCAGTCTGTTAAACTTTCTTATCAGAGTTCTCATACACGCTAAAATTTCACGTTCGAGATTTTCCTTATCATCAGAACCTTCAGCTATTTCCTCATCAGCGGCAATTTCAGCTTCTCTTCTTCGTTTCCAGATTGCGGCAAAACCCTGCGGACCTTTTTCGTAATTCTCAATCGTTGTTCGTGGTATCAGCCATTGATGCCCGATTCTGAATGCGCCTTCCAGTTTTCCCTGACGGCAGAGCAATGCTACCGAACTTTTTCTGTACCCTAGAATTTTTGCGGCCTCTTCTACTGATACCAAATCTTTTATATCCATGCGCATAACCTCCTTTAATATTGCCCTCAAATTTTATCACTATTACGCTATAAAAAGAACTTGTATTTTATTTTTTTAGAGTTAAGATAGGTATATCAAAACGAAAACGCAGTAGACATCGTAAAGGAGAAACAAAAATGACAAAAATATCATCAAAAGCAGGCGTGTTAAGATTACCAGAAAACAGCACTCCAGAAGAACTTGAAAGTAGTTTCCAGTACGCAAAATTTCTTCACTTCGGGAAATATCTTTTAATGGCAGGCTACCGTTACGGTTATTACGGTGCAGTTTATGAGTTCAAAACGGGAAATCGCAGTTGTGAAGATGAGATCAGGCTTGTTGAAGTAAGCGATGGATTTTTCGCAGATGACGGCCATGCAATGAAATGGGCTATGACGGTTCGGGGATAACGGCGGACGGCGGTGTTTTATCCGCCGTTTTTATTTCATTATAAATTTAATAAAAAATCGAATAAAGGACTTGCATTTTATTTATTTAGAGTTAATATGCGTACATCAAGCGGAAACGCAGTAATAATCGAAAAGGAGCAAAGAAAAATGGAAAAAGCAATCAGAAACATCAGCGGCAGTATTTGGGAGAAGGACATTCCTGCAATCGTAGCGGAGTTCAAAGCAGAAGGAATTTCGGAGTTCACGATCACGAACGAGGCCAGCGGTTTAATCGGAAAGTTAGCGGCATTCGAGGCTAACGGCGCAAAGGTTCAGGGATTGACGCAGGTTGAGAGTTCAAGCGTTGACATTGAGACGGGCAAACCTGAAATGATATCGGCAATCCTTATGAGGCTGATTTAATCCAAAATCGAACATCGCGGCGGTAATCATTCCGCCGTTTTTTTTTTTTTGCAATAAAAATATAAAAATATACTTGCATTTTATGTTTTTAGAGTTAAGATACGTACATCGAAACGAAAAAAACGCAGTAATTGCAAGGGAGCAGAAAAAAATGACAGACAAAACAGCAAGCCAGATAGCGAGAATGAAGAAGCAGACGATCGGAGTAGAAGTTGAAATGAATTCAATCACGCGCGAGAAAGCCGCACAGGTTGCCGCAGAATTCTTCAAGACAGGCAGATATGAATTCACAGCCAGACGCAACGGTTATGTAACGTGGTCAGCATGGGACACTCAGAACCGCGAATGGAAGTTCCAGAGGGATTGCAGTATTCACGGCAACGATGACGAGAAATGCGAGCTTGTTACGCCAATCCTCAACTATGAAGACATTGAAACGTTGCAGGGTTTATTAAGGGCATTAAGGAAGGCCGGAGCACAGAGCAGTGCATCACGTGGTTGCGGAGTTCATATTCACGTAG
>JAFPWQ010000299.1 GCA_017394925.1 Synergistaceae bacterium | reverse complement strand
CAGCATTTCAGTTAAACTTGCATTCAGGCCTTTGTGATTCACCAATCCGGCAAAACGTTTACGAAGTCCGCGCTGACCTTCTCCGGCTACATATATCACTGGGCCGTGTTTCAGGATTCTCTTTCCGTGCCAGTCGCTTATTTCAGGATTTGAGATTGCATATTCCATATCGCACACTATGAAACCATTTCCTGATCCGCGCGGCGCAAATAACATTGTCAGACTCTCACTCGGCAACCAGTCCTCTATCAGATACTCTGAACCTTTTACTGGCTTGCAGAATTCTATGAATCTTGCTCCGGCTATTAGTCCGAGTTTCTTCGCTGACTCTTCATATCGTTCCCGCTTTTGGGCTATCCGTGCCGTATCGTATGTTCGTTCTAATGCTTTCTGGCAGGCTTCATCTCCATACTTCAATGCGTAGTCGTCCCAGTCTGTGCCGTCGTCTGTACTCTTGAACGGCGGTGATATATACACGTCTGCATGGCCTGCTTTTACTGCCTTTGCTGCTTCTCTCAGTCCAGGATTAAATTGACGGTTATTTTCGGTCTCACGGTCATCGTCAGCAAGTATCACTATCTCAGCTTTCGGATATGCTTTACGAATCGTTTCGGCTATCTTCGTTAAGTTCGCACACGTTAAGGCTGCCGCTGTCGGTATGTTCGTGAGTTCATATGCCTTTGCTCCTGTCGCCATTCCCTCACAAAGATATATGCGATCAGTCGTATCTGCTTTCAGCGTATCTAGTGCTACACTCCAGAATAGCCCGTACGTACTTGCTCCTGAATAAAACTTTTTCGTCCCGTCTGCATTTATCCATTGGATTGATCGCACTATCCCTTGCATGTCTCTTAACGGCACGGCTAAACTCGTATCTTTGATCCGAAGTCCATATGAATATATCTGTTTCGTCTGCAAATATTTATGATTACCGGGGGCTTCTTTCAGACTCTCGAATAATATCCGCGCATGTTCGGACGCTTCTATCTGTTTCTGCTTGCGTTCGGCTTCTCGCTTTTTACGTTCTTCTTCGGCCTTTTGACGATATTCATCTGAATCGTAATACGTACGCTCTTCTTGCGATAAACCTGACGTATCATATTTCCAGTCCGTTTTTACGTCCCGTTTCCAGTCCTGCACAAAGCCTGCCGGTAATCCATCCGTGTATATGCAGTATGCTCCGTTCTTCTTGCCGCGACGGTCGCCTTCAACTACATATCTGTGTATCTCGCCGTCAAGGATTAAATTCTCATATTGCCGCGCAGGGCTTATTCCTAATTGAGACATTAGCCTCAATACCTGCTGGCGGATTTCTTCTTCGCTGATTCTTTGAGGCATTCTCTTTCCCCTCCGAACATATTAATTCAGCAGTACCTATCAAGCATTCTCAATAGATACTGCTGCTTTCCTTATGCCTTTATGCAGAATTCGTTCTAGAACGGCACTTCGCTATCGTCGGTCGCCTCTGTTGTCCTTGATGTTTCAAAGCCAAAATTGCCGTATGACTCTTCAGGCTGTTTTTCTGCTTTCGGTTTCTCGTCCATGAATGCGGGCAATATGTCTGTCTTTTTACGGCTCAGAAAATAATGTACTTCCGTGCGCATATCTCCGTTCGCATCCGTGCGGTTCTTGAGACGCGCTCCGCCTATCTTGCCTTCCCAGTCATACGTGTTCAGGTTTCCGCGCTTTATTCCGAAACTATCATAGATACTTCCTAATCGCTGGTCGGTGCGTTTGCGCGCTTCTTCATTGCTGCTGTCGAACACAACATAAAACCATACTGGCGTGTTGTAGCCGTTCACTTTCAATTTCAGGCGTATCATGTCTTTCCCGCTCTGTGATACTTTTTCGGCTGCCTCGTCTATTCTTACTCTATAGTCGCCTGCAGGGATTAATTCGTGTCCGTCTTCGTTGTAATTCTCAGGGTTATATTTCCAGTCTACCATTGTTTTTTGTCCTCCTTACTTGTTTTCGATAAAAAAGCCGGTTTTACTGTCTATCGGTGCTGTACGGTCATATTCGCCTAACGGTTCGCTTATCTCTGTGTTCCCGTTCAGTGATGACTTATATAGTCCGCGTGCTTGTGTGTAACCTACATTGCTGCTGTCCCTGAATGAAATACTTTTAAGCTTCTCTTCAAGACTTTCTGCCTCATATTTCAGAAACACCGTATCATCTGCATTCAGCTTCGCATATCGCACCGCTATCACTTCAAGCCACTTGTTAATTTGCGCAAGCTGATTGTGTATGCCTTTTAGTATTTCGTTGCGCTATTCGTCAACGTCTAAGTCGTCAAATCTCAGCATTCATTCTCACCTCCTTTTAGGGTTTCATTTTCCAGTTATCAATGTAACTAAGAATTTGTTCTGCCTCGTTTCTGAGTGAAACATAAAAAATATCATTATCAAGTGCAGTCAAAACTTTCTTGATAAATTTATGCATCTCAGGAGCGGCGGCAATGAGGCGGTCTTTGCGTCTAAATTTAGTTGTAAATTCACTCATGGATAAATCTCCTTCCTGATACGCTGAATGATATTGTCATAATTCACATGCGGCAAGGTACAGTTACTACAGTCTTTTATGCCATTCTTAATGAAAACAGGGTTGCCTCCGCAGTTCTGAATGAAATACAGCGGACAATAACAGAAGAGGCAGTTGAAATTTTCAGAGTCAATATTCTTGTGGCATGGGAAAAACTGACATTCTGAGTTCTGAAAGAAACGGTAATTATTCTTTATCATCTTGTTCTAAATCTTTAATTCTCACAATTCTCTTAATTAGAGCCATACGAAGAATATCAAAACGGCCTGATACGCCTAACTTTTTGCCTATTCGCCTAACATTGTTACCTATTGTTGCTTTAACATAATGCAAAATCTCAGCAATATCTTGGTATGAATAACCTTTAGCGAGCAAGCGTATAATTTTCATCTCGGTATCACTGAACCTCTTTTTGCTGCCTGCCATGAATAACTTCCTTTTTGTGAATAGAGCCGTCATTCTTGCGGGTAACGACAGTTTTAATTCCTGCGTTGAGAATGAGCCTCTGACACATTGAACACGGAGCAATATCAGCAACAGAAGAACCGTCTGCCTCAATGCCAGCGAGATAAAGAGTTGAACCAATCATGTCGCGTCTTGAAGCGGAGATAATAGCGTTCATTTCAGCGTGAAGACTTTTGCATACCTCATAACGTTCACCATGCGGAATGTTTTCATGTTCACGGAAGCAATAACCAACCTCACAGCAATTAACATCACCTCTTGGAGCACCGTTGTAGCCCGTGCTGATAATCTCATCATCCTTAACGATAACCGCACCGTACTTGCGTCTGAGGCAAGTAGAGCGTTCAAGAACGGCCGCAGCGATGTTGAGGTAGTACTCATCTTT
>JAFPWQ010000298.1 GCA_017394925.1 Synergistaceae bacterium | reverse complement strand
TCAGTGCGTTGTCGAGCTGATCCTGACTTATCATGTCGTATTCCCGAAGGATTTCACCGAACCGTTTTCGCTGGGTGAAAAACATATCATGCATTGATAGCAATCATCCTTTCTGTTATGAGGTTATAGAATTGATCTGTACGGCCATGTATCAGCTATGTTTATAAAAACAAAAGCTTTTATCCAAAAAATTAATAACACCGTTATTACTATAAATGCTGTCGTTGCTTTTAAGTTTTTTTCCTTAACTAAGCTTGGAATAGAGGAAAAATTAAATATACTGATGAACATTGAATAGAAAAGTGCTCTATATGAAAGCATGTTTATAAAGATAATGTAAGTTAGAATAAAAATGTTGTTATAATAATAAAATATAATGCTATCCTTACCAAACACTCTCGATGCTCCACTGTAAAAAAGAGAAAACATTAACAAAGGTCCGATAAACAAAATAGTATGTTGATTAAAACTGTTAGTCGCCACAACATCAGGAGGTAGTCTTGACATCAGAAAATATCCGGCATAGCTTGAAATTTGGCTTGTTAAAAAAGTCATCATTGGCCTAAACACAATCATGAATATTATTGTTGCATAACACCATAAAATTCTTTGAGTTATATTTTTTGAAGTAGTCACATAATGCATGGCTCCAATAACTACAAGTGTTAAAACAGCTGACTTATGAAATAATGCAGCAACAATTACGTATAAAGTAAACTTCATATATTTTTTATGTTCTACATTGTCGAATCCCATAAAAACTATAGCTGCAGCCATACCCTGACGCATAATGCTAAATATAGTGTTATAAAAAAACATAAAAAAAACAAACAACGACAAAGTAATAGGGGCAATTTTTCTATGCTTCCATAAACCAATATATACACATGCATTTGTAATGAGCTGATAGAAAAAATAGCACCAGTTTTCATGTTCTAAGGTTTTCATAACGTAAAACGTTAAAATCTTGTAGCCAAGTTCGGTTCTATTATTCTCTACAAAATATGCAAGATTCGGCGAATTCAAAGCCTGTAAAGCGGTATTTCTCCCATAAACTATGGTATCAACACCTACACCGTGAGCTCTCAATCCCCCAAGAATAGAAGGAATCAAAATACTTATGACTGAACACAAAATAATGATACCTTTGTCCTTTGAACGTTCAGCCAGCCAGGCAAAAAATATCGAAGACATAAACACCACGATATATATCACAACAAAAATCCTCCTGAAGAATCAAATTCACAAATCAAAATCCAAATCATAAATCACAAAAATTTTCCAACGCGCTATACTTTGTATTATATATCGAAAAATTTCATGAAGGAGTTAATAATATCATGAGCATCATAAACGCACCAAGAGGCACACGCGATATTCTGCCTTCTGAATCATGGAAATGGGCGTATATCATTCAGACAGCCTCACGAACAATGCAGGACTTCGGATTCAGTGAAGTACATTTACCCGTCTTTGAGCATACGGAATTATTCTCACGCGGTGTAGGAGAGACTACTGACATTGTAGAAAAAGAAATGTACACGTTCAATGACAGAGGCGGAAGAAGTATCACGTTAAGACCAGAAGCAACAGCAGGAGTTGTACGCGCAGCCATCGAGAATAATTTATGTGTTCAGGGAGCAAGCGCAAAATTATGGAGCTGGGGTCCGATGTTCAGACACGAAAGACCTCAGAAGGGAAGATACAGACAGTTCTATCAGATTGATGCGGAATGTCTTGGGATTTCAGGAGCAGGTGCAGACGTTGAAGTAATTTCTCTCACGATTGAATTGTTCAGGAGACTCGGCTTAAAGAATCTCGAAGTCGTGATTAATTCTGTGGGATGCGAAAAATGCAGGCCGGTTTACCGTCAGAAGTTAATCGAATATTTTAACGCTCATCTTGATGAACTCTGCGAGACATGCAAGGACAGACTCAACCGTAATCCTCTTCGCATTCTCGACTGCAAAAACGAATCATGCGGCCATGTTGCAGATAACGCCCCGGACATCTATGACTCACTCTGTGAAGAATGCCGTGAACATTTCTCAGAAGTCCGCAAAGGTCTTGAGAGACTCGGCTTTGCATACAGGCTCAACAAGAGATTAGTACGCGGTCTTGATTATTATACGAAGACAGCATATGAGATTCTCTCCGGCGATTTGGGATCACAGAATGCAGTTGCAGGAGGAGGACGCTATGACAATCTCGCAAGTTCAATCGGAGGTCCGAAAATACCAGGCGTTGGTTTTGCATGCGGAGTTGACAGAGTCATGATCGTAATGGATGAACAGGGCTGCTTATTCGGAAAGAAGCCGGAAGTTGAAGTTTATGTTGCTGCACTCGGTGATGATTCAAGAGGAGCTGTGCAGGTTCTCACGTATGAACTCAGAAAGAATAATATCGCCGCTGAATGTGATTGTTCTGGAAAGAGCTTCAAGTCTCAGATGAAAATTGCGGGCGCGTGTAAATTTGCGTGCATAATCGGAGCTGATGAACTCGCAAATAATTCCGTGTCTGTGAAGAATATGAATGACGGTTCACAAATCACAATTGCATTGAGTGATGTAACTGAATATCTCAAAGCAAGGCTGTAGCAAAAAATTTCCCCTCGACAATTTATGCCGGGGGATTATTTTCACTCTTCATATACAATGTGATGATATACACTCTTGTCTGACGACCTAAGCTCAGGACTGATTTTGTAGGTAAATTTGTGAAAATCAATTATTTCCCTGAAACGTTTCATTTTCTCTTCTGTGTAATCATCATACCTTGCATTAAACATTGCATATAAATTTATATTTTTCACAAACGGAATATTACTCCACATATCTGGATATTCTTTAGAGACCATATCAAAGAACATGTGAAAGCAGAAATATTCTATGCAGTAATTATAATCTTTCCAGTATCTGAACAAAACATCACGCAATGTAATTAATATTGGGTTGTCAGGAGCAGAAACTATAAATGCGTTAGTTATTCCGCCATTGATTGTTCGGCGAAATAAGAAAAACGGAAGGTGCATTATATATTCAAACTTCCGGCCTGTACAGAACAAAGTAGCATCTATCCATGTACCGCCATGTTCAATTAGTAACTGAAGCCTGATTAAATCGCTGTAGTGAGCTGGTGAAATGATACCTTTTTTGTATTTGTCGTTTATGTAATCCGGAAGTGTAATATATTCATGAATATTATCTTCATTCAGCGTAATTATCTTTTTATCGGAATGCCACCGCCTTAACGAACGTAAACATGCCTTGCATATATCAGGCGCGTTATCTTCTCCCTGAAGCCACATCCACCATATGATATTTGGAGTGCTGCGCTTTTTCCATTCATCATAATTACGCAGATTAACCGAAACATTTTCCTTGATGAAGGCACCGTACTTTTTCTGAAGGTGTGAATATATCAGTCTCCAGAAATAACCTCTGCAGCCCAGCATTTGGGATAAATGCCGCCATATAGTAAAAAAACATTCTCTGTAACTGCCTCTGCGCAAAATCTGTGTAGTCTGAGTGAATCTCCATTTAAGCTGCTTGATTTGTCTTGAAATTTTCATCTTTGCATCATCTCTCATTCATATTCATAATATACATTCCTCCTCACATTATATTTATGCAAGGAGGATTCTTTTTTATATCCCTGTTCAGCGTATTAAATCTTCAAGGAACGGAGGCAAAATGAAACTCGCTTTGTGAATCTCATTCGTATAATACCGTGTTCCCTTCACATTACGCACAGGCTCAGAAGGATTCGCATTCTCATTCATGCATGAAAGTCCGTATGTCCACATTCCTGATGGGTATGTAGGAACAACTCCCCAGTACATTCTCACAAGAGGGAAGACTTTATGCATTTCACGTATCGCCTGACGCATAAGATTCGTATCAGTGAACGGCGATTCGGTAAGCTCAGAGAGAAACGCATTTTGATTCATTACGCGCTTAACGTCAGAATAAAATCCCGACTGGAATAACCCGGCCGCAAAATCTACAGGATCAGTGCTGTCGATTATCACAACGTCATAGCGTTCATTCGTCTCACGGATAAATTTCATTGCGTCCATGCATTTAACATCTGATCTTGAATCACTGAATGAACAGCCCGCAAAAGGTAAATATTTTTTTGATGATTCTATTACGCGCTCGTCAATGTCAATCAGTGTGCACTTCTTCACGCATTCATGACGCAATACCTCACGCATAATCGCTCCGTCTCCGCCACCAATGATTAACACGTTTTCAGGGTTATCATGTGCGCATAATGGAACATGACTCATCATTTCGGAATACGTGAACTCATCGCGTTCCGTCAATTGAAATGCACCGTCAAGCATTAACGTACGGCCGTATTCTTGTGTGTCGGCGATAATTAAATCCTGATACTGTGTCTTCTCCGAATGAAGAATATTTTTCACGCGCAATGATAATTTCAGGTTGTCGGTGCTGTATTCACTCAGCCATAATTCATTTGCGCGTCTGGGTACACTCACATACTCATTCATTCACAGCATCTCCGAGATTCTTGCCCAGATCAAAACAGCTCTGCAAATCTTCGGGCGTTGGTGAGGCGTAAACTTCAACTTCAGGTGTTACTTTCTCAAGTTTGATTTTCTCAGCGAAACCCTGCAAGGCCGTTAATGCTCCTTTGCTCCATGAATAACTGCCCGCAATCCCAAGAACTTTATTCTTCGGCATTCTGTTCAACAGCTTGGAACATATTGCTTCCATTGAAGGATATAACTGCGTGTTGTATGTGCAGCTGAGTAACGCGAATCCTTTGAACTTCCAGATGTCCCGAAGTATATATGAAGGATCTGTGCGTGAGGCATCATAAAGCCTTATGTCTTTCACTTTTGCAGATGATAAGCCCGTGCAGACAGCCTCAGCCATTTTTCTCGTGTTACCGTACATTGAGCCGTATACTACTACTGCTCCGTTATCGCCTTCACATTTGCTCCATTTGTCATAAAGTGAAATCACCTGCTTTATATCTGCTCTGAATAGTGTTCCGTGAGACGGGAAAATATTTTTTATCTCAAGTTTTCCGAGTTTCGTTAATGCCGCCTGAACTATATTTGAATATTTTGCAACGATACACGCATAATATCTCAGCATCTCGTCTTCCCAGCGTGAGCGCACTTTCTCGTCATCAAAGATTCCGCCTTCATGTGCACCGAAGCCACCGAATGAATCGTTCGAGAATAACACTCCTGTTGATGTGTCGAACGTAACCATGCTTTCAGGCCAGTGCAACATCGGAACAGTTGCGAATCTCAGAACATGGCCGCCTAAGTCTAACGTGTCGCCGTCTTTCACCGTGATAATATTCTCTGTGATTCCGTGATAGCCTTTTAACATTGGAAGTGTCTTTGCGTTCCCGATGAATTTCAATGAAGGCCATCTGCTTTTCATCTGCGAGATTAAACCTGCATGATCTGGTTCCATATGATTAACGACAAGATAGTTTAACGGTCTGCCATTGAGTATCTGAGTCAGCTTGCCGATATATTCATCAAGATACGGGCCTTTCACTGTGTCGATTGCTGCCGTTGCCGTTGAACCGAGAACTGCATATGCATTATATGCGACTCCCTGCGGAAGAGGCCATAATGATTCAAATAAATCTGTCTCGTAATCATTCACGCCTGCCCACCATGTATCTTTATTCGCGAGTACTGGTTTATACATGACTGATATATTCCTCCTTCATAAATTTTTTCTGTTAAGTTTAATTTTAATATAACCGCCGTCAAAAACAAAAACGGCCTGTATAATTATTTTTCAGGAAAGGAGAGAATATAAACATGCAAAATTTTTTCTGGCACAATCCCACAGCTTTAATCTTCGGTCGTGATACGGTGAACGAACTTGCAAATCATCTCAAAGCTGCAAACGTAAAGAGCGTTCTGTTAGTTTTCGGCGGCAAGGGAACATTCAAGAGCGGGGCATATTCACAGGTTACGGATATGCTTGGGAAGGCAGGAATAGCATTCTCAGAAGTGAATGACGTTAAGCCCAACCCGTTAATCAGCAAAGTACGTGAAGGAATTGCGAGAATGAAAGCAGGAGGAATTGACGCGATTCTTCCTGTGGGAGGCGGAAGCGTCTTTGACACAGCAAAGGCAATTGCGGCAGGGTCATGCTATTCTGGTGATGTGTGGGACTTCTTCGAGGGCAAAGCTAAAATCACAAAGGCATTCCCGATTTACGGAGTACTCACTGCGTCAGCGTCATCAAGTGAAGTGAATAATATCGCGGTCGTCAGCAATCCTGAAAGCGAGCTCAAAGTTTCAATCACAAGTGATGTTCTTTATCCGAAAGTTTCAGTTATAGATCCTTCGTTCCAGTTCACACTGCCCGTTAAGCAGACAGTTTACGGCGGCGTTGACATCATGGCTCATGTTCTTGAACGCGTTCTTGACGGTGATGAAGGCTCAGAACTCATTGATGATCAGTGCTATGCGTTACTGCGCACAATGATAAGAGTCATCCCTGAGCTTATCGATGACCCGAAGAATTATGACGCACGAGCTGAATATGCAATGGCTGGTATGATGGCTCATTCAGGATTCTTATCGCTTGGACGTGAGGCACGCGGTGATTTCTCTTCGCATAAACTCGGACATTCAATGAGCTTGTTATTCGGTGTGGCTCATGGTGCTTCACTCTCTGTTATCATGCCGGCATGGTCGCGCTATCTCTATGAGGATAACCCTGTTCCTTTTGCGAGACTCGGCGAGAATGTATTTGACATTTACGACGGTTCAGACGAAGACAAAGCACTTGATGCAATTGAATCACTTGAAGACTTCTTCAAAGAGATTAACTCACCGACAACTCTGCGTGAACTCGGAATCAAAGAAGACGACATTGACAAGCTCACGGAGAATGCATGTAAAGTTCTGCCGTTCGGAGCGTTAAAGGAACTCAACGAAGAGGACGTAAGAGAGATATACAAGTTAGCGTATTAATCGTGATTATCATTATCCCTCTGGTTATCATGGCCGGAGGGTTTATTTATTTTCCTGCGAATTTTTTCCCATGCCGTAAAAAATAAATATGCCTGCCATAGTCCAAAAATAACTACCGCGATTAAAGCACAGAATGCAATCCATACAGGCCATCCGTTTGTCGCGAGCCATACTGTAACCCATGCGGCAAGAAACACATAACCCGCAATGACAAGTGCAAAAGGAATCATTTTCACAGCCTCAATAAAATCTTTTATGTTTCTGATTCTTCGGGTCATTTAATTCACTCCCAAAATTTTTTTGATGACGCTAAACCCGTTCTTCTTGGATAAATTGCCGGACATTTTTTTATTTTTTCCCATGAGACTATGCATTTAAACTCGCCGCCGTAAAATTTTAATTCAGGTTTACTCAGTCCAAGTTTAGCCCATTGATTATTGACCTCTGAGATTTCTTCATGAACTTTTTCACCCTTGAACGTTATGATTCTTCCTGAAACTTTCACCAGAGGCGATAATAATTCGGCAACTACACCTGCAGATGATAAAGCACGAGCACCGGCAAGCATGAACTCTTCACGGTGAGACAATGCAAATTCTTCGCTTCGTTCGCAGATTACATTCACATTCTGAATCTCTAATGCATCAATGATATTTTTCACGGCCTCGCATTTTTTCTTTATGCTGTCCAGTAATATAACTTTCAAATCAGGACGGTATACTGCCCAGACAATTCCAGGCAGACCTCCTCCGCTCCCGACATCGATAATGCTTCCTGATTCAGGCAGAAAGTCTAACGATGGAATGCAGTCCATAATCTGAAGGTTATAGATGTCCTCTGCTCCGCGTGTACCCGTTAATCTCGCTGTCTGACATGATGATAATAACTCTGCGTATCTACAGAGT
>JAFPWQ010000297.1 GCA_017394925.1 Synergistaceae bacterium | reverse complement strand
TTGAGAGTTTCACCGCTACTTTTCCAGTTGCCTCACGTCCAAGCGCATTGTAGATTGCCATTATTCCTGCCGGTGATATGTCCTTCGTGAAAAAGACTTTTGAGCCGTCCGCGAATGATGAACCTGCAAGAATAATGACGAGTGATAATGTGATGAGTACTAATGAAAATTTCTTCATGCCGAAAAAATCCCCTTTCTGAAATCTGAAATTTTAACGGCATAAAGATAAACACTAAAGCAAAGTTTAAATCAATCAGCCTAAATACTTTTTCAGCACAGCACGTACTGCTCCTTTTCCTGCTTTAAGCTCATGATATAAACCTTCAACCTTTTCGCCCAGTCCTGCCTCATAGAGATTCACTCCGAAGATGTTCTTGTTACTCAGAATCTCCTTCAGTCCGTCGGGCTTTTTGAGTTCACTCTGCAATGTCTCAAGCATAGGATCAGAACTCACACTCATGGCCTCGCAGTTGTCATCGGTGCCGTCAAGATAACGTAACCATCCTGCAAGCGCAAGAGGAATCGCGATAAGTGATTTGATGTCGAGCTTCTTATCGGCAGCGTAACTCTTCAATGTCTCACCGAATCTGACTGTAATCTTCTGGCTTGTGTCAGTTGCAATTCTCTGTGGGGTATCAGGCAAGAATGCGTTGGGTAATCTTTCACCGACAACTTCATCGATGAATTTCTTCGGGTCAAGAATCTTCGGATCAGTTACGACAGGCAGACCCTCTTTGTATCCGATAAGCTCAACAAGTTTCTTGAGTTCGGGGTCATTCATTTCATCGGCAATCTTCGTGTAGCCAAGCATACAGCCGTAAACAGCAAGTGCAGTGTGTAACGGATTCAAACACGTTGTAACCTTCATGCGTTCGGTCTTGTTCACCGTGTCGCGGTCTGTCATGTAGACTCCGGCCTTCTCTAATGCAGGTCTTCCGTTCGGGAAGTTGTCCTCAATCACTAAGTACTGCGGTGCCTCTGCATTAACGAACGGGGCAATGTATGTATTGCGATTCGTGATTACGGGACTCATATCTTCTACTCCGAGCTTCTTCACTTCGGCTTCAACTATGTCTGACGGTCTCGGTGTAATCTTGTCTATCATCGACCACGGGAATGAAACCTGTGATTCATCGCTTATCCATGAATAAAATTCTTTGTCCACAAATCCATTGTCTAACCATGCTTTTGCAACTTCAAGCACAGAGCCTCTCAATTTCTCGCCGTTATGCGAACAGTTATCCATTGAGACAACTGCAATTGGTTTTGCGCCTGCTCTGAATCTCTCAAGCAATAATGATGCCGTAACACTCATTGCATGTTTGGGAGCATCCGGGCCTGCTTTCATGTCCGACACGACAACGGGCATTAATTCACCCTTCATATCACGTAATGCATAGCCTTTTTCTGTGATTGTGTAGCTCACCATCTGCAATGAAGGATTAACGAATACTGCCTTGAGTTTTGCCCATTCTGCTGAATCAGAACTGTCTGCACGAATCCCCTGTGCAATTGACGCGATAACATTCATGTCCATTTTGCCCGATGCCCGAAGTGTAACCATGAGTGTTAAGCAGTCAAACGGATCGTAAATCTTTTTGATGATCTCATAGTCGAAAGTTTCAGCCGCAATTATGCCCGTGTCATCAAGACCTTCATCGAGTAACTTCTGCTGTAACGCCGCAATGAATCCCCTGAAGATATTTCCTGCTCCGAAGTGAACCCATTTAGGACTCTTTGCTGTCTTCTCTCTCATCGCTGCCAAATCATTCTTCGGAAGTGCTATGTTTGCTTTCTTCCATGATTCGCGGTCGCTGATTAATCCCTGAAGTGTTAAGCGCATGATGATAAAAACCTCCCTGAAAAATTTTTATGTGTGTGTAAAATAATTCTATCATCTATTAATTCATTTAGCAGGCACATAATTAGAATATATATTAAGGCCATGAAGAGCATCAATCATAACAACAAGGGAAGAATGATATTTGAGCAGGACTAATTCATTCAGCAGGCACATAACTAGAATATACGAGCATTAATCATAATAACGAGGGAAGAATGATATTTTGAACGAGATTTATATTTTCAACGCCGCAAAACTTGCAGTGAAGTCCATGATATTAACCGCGTCAGTATATCCCAAGCCGGGCCTCATTACTCCGTTGGATAACAGCGCATTAGATTCGACAGATTACACGTGCTATATTGACGGAGCAATGTCATTATTTCAGTGTCTTGTGAATTCCGCGAGTGCAGGAGGAGATACTGAAGCATTAAAACCTGAAGACGCATATACGATTCTCAAAAGCTCATCGAAGATCGGAGTTGATGATGCACTAAGAGCCACACGCGGAAAACTTTCATTCGGGGGTCATGTATTCTGTCTTGGGTTAATATGTGCAGCAGCAGGAAGATTAATCGCCCAGAAAAGAATCTTAACGTCAAAGGCACTCGCATTAACGGCATCGTCATTTGTTCGCGGAATAACTGAACGTGAATTATGGACTCTCGAAGATGAACGCGGTACAAGAGTCTTTACGCCAGGTGAGAGAGCATATTTATCTTACGGCATTGAAGGCTGCAGAGGAGAAGCTGAACACGGTTTTACTGAGACACTCAAAGCTATAGACATGCTTAGATCACTTGAGAATACGCACAGTAATTTGACATTGAGAGAACGAATCACACATACATTGATTAATACGATGATAACGAATCAGGATTCATGTCTTGCGGCTCACGGAGGAATTGCGGAATTAATGCGCGTTCAGGAGGAGGCTAAACATGTGATTGATTTGGGGGGAATGATGACGCGTGAAGGAATTGATTCAGTGTTCGGGATGGACAAAAATTTACGCTCAAGAGGAAGTTCACCCAGAGGAAGCGCGGTTGTGATTGCATGTGCATTATATATTCTTGCACTAACAGAGATGAAATTAACGAGATCAGGCTATGAAGAATGAATAATAATAACAGGGAGTGATTATCATGTACGGAGAAAAATATATTGAGCAGGTTATAACGTGGCGCAGGGATATACATTCGCACCCTGAGTTAAGCCAGCACGAAGAAAGAACATCAGAACTTGCCGCAAGTGTTCTTGAAGGACTCGGCCTTGAGGTTAAGCGTAACATTGGGGGCTATGGTGTTGTGGGGTTATTACGTGGAAAGCATGAAGGGAAGACTATTGCATTGCGTGCTGATATGGACGCTCTGCCATTGAACGAGGAGACCGGACTATCTTATGCTTCACTGAATCCCGGCGTAATGCATGCATGCGGACATGATACACATACGGCCATGTTACTTGGTGCGGCATGTGCATTGTCAGAGATGAAAGATAATCTTAACGGCAATGTGAAATTCATCTTTCAGCCCGCCG
>JAFPWQ010000296.1 GCA_017394925.1 Synergistaceae bacterium | reverse complement strand
TCCCATTGTCGGAGCTATTGCTATGCTCTTTACGTACGTTCCCTTCACCGATGCAGGTCTGGCTCTGTATATCGCCTGCAGTAATGCCTTCACGTTGTCGTATAAGTCATCAGCAGAAAAATCTCTGCGTCCTGCGGCATTGTGAGTTATGCCGGTCTTGTCTGCTCTGAACTCTACGCGTCCTGCTTTGATTTCTTTTACGGCACTCTCAAGCTCAAACGTAACTGTTCCCGTCTTTGCGCTGGGCATTAAGCCTCTTGGGCCTAACACTTTTCCGAGACGGCCTACGGACTTCATCATGTCAGGCGTGGCGATTACCGCGTCAAAATCCATGAATCCGCCCTGAATCTGTGCAACCATCTCTTCACCGCCGACAATGTCAGCTCCGGCATCCTGTGCTTCCTTTATCTTTTCGCCCTGTGTGATTACGAGAACTTTCTTCGTTACGCCCGTTCCATGAGGCAATGACACCGTGCTTCTGACCTGCTGGTCTGCGTGTCTTGGGTCAATGCCTAAACGCACATGCACTTCAATGCTCTCGTTGAACTTGGCCGTTGCTATCTGCTTGAAAAGTTCTACTGCCTCACGAAGTCCGTATAACTTGCCTGCTTCAACTTTGCTTGCGGCTTCCCTGTATCTTTTGCTGTGTTTCATTTTTACCTCCTGCGGTCCTTGCGAATAATTTCAATTCTCCCGCTGTCCGTTAATGCTAGTCAGTTACCTCAAGTCCCATTGAACGCGCTGTGCCTTCTATCATTCTCATAGCGGCTTCAACATCGTTTGCGTTCAAATCCTTCATCTTGAGTTCAGCTATCTCTTTCACCTTCGCACGCGCAATCTTGCCGACTTTGGTCTTGTTCGGAACTCCTGAACCTGATTCAATTCCTACAGCTTTCTTCAGTAACACTGCCGCAGGAGGAGTCTTGAGCTCAAACGTAAAACTCCTGTCCGCATAAATCGTGATTACTGCAGGAATGATTAAACCGGCCTGATCTGTTGTTTTTGCGTTGAACTGTTTCACGAACTCCATGATATTCACGCCGTGCTGACCGAGCGCAGGCCCTACTGGTGGAGCTGGTGTTGCTTTACCGGCCGGAAGCTGTAATTTTACCTGCCCTACTACTTTTTTAGCCATGATAAAAATTTTTCCTTTCTGACTTATATTTTCTCTAATGCCTTATAATCCGTTTCAAGTACTGCCCCGCCTAAGACATCACTCTTGAATTTCACACGGCCTTTTTTCGCGTTCACTTCGACTACCGGACCAGTGAATCCTTTCATGTTTCCTTCGGCTATAACTCTGACAGTATCACCCGGCTTTAGATCCATTTCTATTTTTGCACTGCCGATGTCTTTCTTCATGCCGGACATTATCCTGTCAACTTCGTCCTGCGACAACGGAATCGGATGCGTTCCTGCTCCGATGAAACCCGTTACACCAGGCGTATGTCTGACTGCATACCATGACTGCTCATCAAGAATCATCTCGACCATTACGTAGCTCGGATATAATTTGCGCGTAACTTCACGGCTCTTTCCGTTCTTGACGGCTATATGCGTCTCTGTCGGCACAAGAACATTGAAGATTTTATCCTGCATGTTCATGGCCGCTATACGCTGTCTCAGGTCTGCCTCAACACGTTTCTCATAGCTCGCGTACGTCTGAACAACGTACCATTTGCGTTCGTCCGGCATGGTCTGAATCTCTTAACCCAGAAGCGCGCTGAACAGCCACGCAAGAAGAAAGTCGATCAGTCCTAAATATAACGAGACACAAAGCGTGAAAACTATTACTACAAGCGTCCAGTACCATATCTGCTTACGTGTAGGCCATGTTACTTTTTTCAGTTCGGCTTTAGCTTCACGGATAAAATTCATTAGTGATGTCAGCTTTGATGTTTTCTCTGTGGTTGTTTTTGCCATTTGCCTGTTATCCTCATAACAAAATGGCAGGCCCGGCAGGACTCGAACCTGCAGCCCCCGGTTTTGGAGACCAGTGCTCTGCCAATTGAGCCACGGACCTGCGTGAATTTTTACCTGCAAATTCTACAACAGGTTTTCTTCTTTCGCAATACTATTCGCAATACTATTTCGATTCTTTATGCACTGTCGGAGCATTGCACCACTTGCAGTATTTCTTTAATTCAAGTTTCTTGCTCTGCTTCTTCTTGTTCACTGTGGTTGTGTAATTGCGTCTCTTACACTGTGTACATGTGAGTCCGATTATGTCTGCCATGCTGAAATTTTCCTTTCATGATGATGATTATGAAACGGGAAGTATTTTATCACAATCATATTCAATCAGGATATAATTTGCCCGTTCAATGAAAATTAATTTGCATGTAGAGCATTATGGGTTATGTATTTGAGATTATAGTTGACGGTCTGAAAAAGTTCGGCGGAGAAATTGTAGCAGCTATTCTGTTGGCTCTTGCGTTTGGATTGTTTCCTGGTATGAGGTCGTTGTTCAAGTATAAAGTGCAGAATCAGGAAGAAGAACGGTTGAAGTCCGAACTCAAACAGAAGGAAGAAGCATTGAAGCAGGCAGAGGCTCAAAAAGCTGAAGAGGCAAGGCGCAGGGCAGAAATAGAACGCGAGCTTGAGGAACAACTGCATGTACTCAAAGCTCAAAACATCAGGGAATCACCATACATAACTAGATTAAAGTCAGATGCTGAACGCGGAGATGTTTCTTCACAATACGAGCTGGGTGAAATATATAGAAAAGGTAACGAAGTAGAGCGGAATGAACGTAAAGCTATCAAATATTATCGTATGGCCGCTAAACAGGGACATTCTGCAGCGCAATATGAGCTTTGGAAAATGGGTTATTCGTATGATGATTTTTTAGATGACGATGAATTAGAGTAGTGCGACTTTAATAATGATTAAATGTTAAAGAAAAGGTTGTTTTTTCGCAAAAGAATATAAAATATGCAGATGATTTTTTATGTAGAGGCGAATTAATCAAATTGAAACACAAAAAGATTCTCGAATACTTTATGATTGAAGGTACACCCGGAGGCAATCAGGACTGGCTCATCGAATGGGACATGAATCGCGGAGGATGTGCCGCTGTTACCGCATGTGATTTATGTATGCTGCTCTCAAGACGTGAAAAATTCAGAAAGTTATATCCGTTCGATGCAAATCATATTTCACGCGATGACTTCATAAAATTCTCGTCAATAATGAAACCGTTCTTATTTCCGCGCTATCACGGCGTTGATTTCCTTGAGACTTATATTTGCGGACTGAAAGATTATATGCAGAGTGTGAAGAGCAATGACTTAATTATCGAGGGCTTATCGGGAAACGTAAGCTATGAAGTTTTTGCTGAGGCAATCATGAATCAAATCGATGATAATTTTCCTGTGCCTTTCCTCTTATTGAATCATTATGACTCTGAACTTGAAGATTTCTTCTGGCACTGGTTCAATCTTGCAGGCTATGTAGAGAATGAAGAAAATGAAGACGGACTTAACGTTCTTACAGTTACATATGGTGAATACAAATGGTTTCCTCTTCGTAAACTCTGGGACACGCATTATAAACGTAAAGGCGGAATAATACGCGTCAGATGCTCATTATTCAATGCATTATGATATGATTTGAGAAAAAAGTTCAGTTTAACGGAGGGGGAATCATTTAATGAATGAGAGACATAACCCGCAAAGACCAGATGACAGAAATAAAAGATTCCGCATAGACCCGGAAGATATATTGTTCAGGCCGATACGTGAACAGAGACCGCAGAATCAAAATCATAATGCAAAACATCAGGCCGCAAATGTACCAGTGAAAAAGAAAATGAAGCCCAGAAAGAAAAAACGCGTATCGATTCTCAAGATATTATTTATGTCTGTATTTCTGGTTATCCTCATGGCCGCAGGAGCATTAAGCGCAGGAGTCGCATGGTACGTAGTGAAATTATCTGAAGATCTGCCCAGCATGGTTGAACTCGCTAACCCTAAGAACAGCCTTCCGTCAATCATGTATGACCGAAACGGTGAAGTCATTGCGCGTTTATTCATCGAGAACAGAACGCCGTTAGAATTGCATCAGATGTCGCCGTCAGTCGTAAGGGCTGTACTTGCGGCAGAAGATTCAGCGTTCTATCAGCACGGAGGGATTAGAATCGGCTCAATCATGCGTGCATTATGGACGGATATAGTTGAAGGCGGAAAGATTCAGGGTGCGAGTACGATCACACAGCAGTTAGCGAGAAATTTATTTTTGACACATGAGAAGAGCATAACGCGTAAGGCCAAAGAGATAATAATTGCGATGAGGCTCGAAAAGTTATTCCCGAAGGATAAAATTCTTGAGCTATATCTCAATACGATAAATTTCGGTCATGGTGCATGGGGTGTAGAGACAGCCGCAAAGACATATTTCGACAAGTCAGCAAAGGATTTAGACCTTGCAGAGTCGGCAGTGCTTGCAGGTCTGATTGCGAATCCGGGAAATTATAATCCGTTAAGCAACATGAATAACGCAAAATCAAGACAGAATTACGTTCTCTCACGAATGGAAGCTCTTGAATGGATTACGCCCGAACAAAGACAGGAAGCATATAACGAAGAGCTTGTACTCAATAAGAAGGGCAGAAACAGAATCGAAGAGTACAATATGGCTCCGTATTTCGTGTCGCATTTACTCTTCAATGATTTACTGCCCAAGTACGGCAAGGATGAAGTATACAGCGGAGGCCTTCAGATATATACGACTCTTGACTTAAAACTTCAGGATAAGGCACGTGAATGCATTCAGGGTTTGAATAAGAACGTCATGGGAGCATTAGTGTGCATTGAATCAGAGACGGGAGAAGTGTTAGCTCTCGTAGGAGGAAAGGACTTCAAAGAGAGCAAGTTTAACCGTGCAACTCAGGCAGTGCGTCAGCCCGGCTCAAGTTTCAAGCCGATAGTTTATGCCGCCGCAATGGAAGAAGATATTATGCCCAGCGACCATTTTCTTGATGCGCCTATAACGTTCAAGAAGAGAGGTTCAAACGGTAAAGGGTGGTCGCCGCATAATTCAAGCAAGGGTTACGCAGGAGAAGTTACGCTTCAGAGGGCATTAACGAGTTCATATAACACTGTTGCAGTCCGTGTAGCCGCGTATATCGGAACAGATGCGATTGTACAGATGGCTCGTAACATGGGAATTGAGACTAAATACCTGCCCAATGACTTATCGGTTGCATTAGGCTCTGCAAGTTTAACGCCGCTTGAAATGGCCGTAGCGTTTAACTGCTTCAACAACGGCGGAAAAAGAATCGTGCCTCTCATGATACGCGAGATAAAAGACAGGGACGGAAACGTAATCGAACACAGAGACACGGCAGTAACTCAGGCCATGCGACCAGAGACAGCATACTCGATTCGGTCAATGCTTCAGGACACGATAAGGGCAGGAACGGGAAAACCTGCGGCAATCTCGAAAGTGAACGTGTTCGGCAAGACAGGAACGTCAAATGATTTCATTGATGCATGGTTCTGCGGAGGCGTACCCGGATTAACTACGGCTGTGTATGTCGGACGCGATGACCATAAGACAATGGGAAGGCGTGCATTCGGAGGAACTGTAGCTGCGCCGGTCTGGAAGAAGTTCATGCAGTTCGCAGTGCAGGAAATGAATACTCCCGAAAACTTTGAAGCTCCGCCCTCATGGGTTGAAGTCGATAAAGTCTCGATATGCAGGTCTACAGGATATTTAGCTCGCGGAGGATGTCAGGCTGTCCCGTTGTATTTCCCGAAAGGCAAAGCACCAACGGCATCATGTCCTTCACACGGAGGAAGCTATAAGGCCGCGAATAATGATCCGAGAGGACCGAGATTATTTCTCGTTGAGCAGGATGATTCGTATTATGCGAGAATGCAGAGAGGCGGCGGTGATTCGTCAGGCTCAGATAATTCATCGTCATCATCTTCAGGTGAACGCGAAGCATCATCAGCACCGGCTCATCAGGTAACGGCACCGGCACAGCAGGCGGCAATTCCGCGACCTTCACAGCCTGCACCTAAACGACAGGAGCCAAAGGTCAGCGAGGTTGAACAAAGATACAGGCAGTTGCTGAAAGAATACGGGCTTGAATGATTCAAGAAGAAAGATTATTCCTCTGATGTGAAAAGCATCGGGGGAATTTTTTTTGTGCTTAGTATCATAATTATGCAATCCACATTATTTAGGAGGCAATTCATTAATGAATCCCAAAAAATTATTCGTGTCTGCATGTATGCTTATCATCATGTCGGCATCAGTTGCTTATGCAGGATTTCACCATTGAACCCCGCATTTGTTGAATGGCAGAAGGAACAGGCAGAAAAAAATTCTTCTGAAGTTCCGAATGTGTCAGCCTCAGAAGTAAAATCAGCTTCAGAGTCAGAACACACAAAAGGTTATATTCCCGGACCTGTGAATCTTCAGCATCTCTCATTGAATCCTCCGAAAGTATCTGACAGTGCGAATATCCCGCTTTTTATGACCTCGTAGAGCTTGGACGTGATACACCTGTGCGAGATCAGGACTGGCTTGGAACATGCTGGGCATTCGGAAGCATAGTACCTGCTGAGAGCAATTATCTGACTCACCTGGTCAACAATGACGGCAAAGTCAGCGGTGCATGGGGCAATGCTGAATCGCTTGATTTGTCAGAACTTCATACGGCATGGTACGTAAAGAATAATCCCGACAAGAATTAGCACGCCGCAATGAGAAGAGCGTAAAGATTTTAAACAGCGGAGTAGTAAGTGATACTATTGCATATCTTGCAAGGCTTGACGGTCCTGTTCCTGAATATAACCTTCCGTATATCGATACTGATGCACTGAGCAAATCAATCAGACTGTCTCCGCAAACTTTAAGAGAGCTTGAAAGAGCAAACGAATTGCCTTCGTACACTGCATTTAATCTCATGGGTCATCTGAATACAGGCAAATGGATTCTCCCAAGTCCTGATATTTATCCTGAATATTACGCCGATACATATTTGCCTCTCATAAGATTAACTGATGCTCTTTTTGCTTCTCCATGGCCTACGATGGGGCAGACAAGACCCGATAATGACTTCGAGAACAATGAACTCGCTCATCCTGATGTGAGTTACGTTAAGAATCTGGTGATGAAACACGGAGCAGTGTGTATTGCATACTGGGCAGGCGATGATGACAAGACAGAGCTTAGTACAACAGGAGCATACAGAACGAAAGTTGCAGACAAGACCAGAAACACGAATCACATGGTCGCGATTGTAGGCTGGGATGATAATTATCCAGTTGCTAATTTCCGTGCTGCAAACAGACCAGATAAACCCGGCGCATGGCTTGTGAAAAATTCATGGGGTAAATACTGGCCGAATGAATCCGCAGATGTAAATACTCAGGCAGGGCTTCACGGAGGCGGTTATTTCTGGATGTCCTACGAACAGCCGTTTGAAGACGGAACTGCACTTGTTGTTCAGGATCAGACCGGCATCATCAATTCATACGAATATGATCCGATGGGCTGGTGTTCTGCTTACGGCGAAGACAGCACAAAGATGTATGCGGCGAATGCGTTCAAAGTCAGGTCTGAAGGCGAATATCTCGAAAGTATTTCGTTCTACACGACTGATAATAACGCGACTGTGAACTAGAGAATATATACCGGCATCAAAGACAGACCAACGGACAGACCTTATCCTGAATCTGCTTCTGCTGCTGCGTATGATTCTGAGACATTCCCGTATGCAGGCTATCATACTGTGTTCCTGGATAACCAGATAGCATTGAATGCAGGCGAATATTTTACGGTTGTTATCGAAGTTACGAATCAGAGCTATCAATATCCCATAGCAGTTGAGCATAAAATCGAAAGCTATTCGGACTGGGCAGTAGTTCATGACTATGAAAGCTGGATCTCTCTTAACGGCACGGACTGGAAAGACGGAGTTGATACTATAGTTACGAAGGATGACAGGAGGTTAAATACTCCTATGAATGCATGTATCAAAGCCTTCACTGTATATCAGGACAATAAAAATAACAGAAAGACAGTATCAGATGATGAGAAATACATAATAGGGAAGCCGCTCAAATATAAGCCCGACATAGACATTGATGTAAGCGATGAAAACAAAATGCGCTCACTTCCTGTGTGGAAAGCAACGCTCACAATTTACGCCTCTACTGATGTAGACATAAAGCATGAGGCCGGAACTGAAGTAACATTTTATCTTGAGAACACGACAGAAGATGAAGAGTATCTGCTTTCGTATGCAGACGATTCAGTAACGAATCATCCTCTGGGACTCGGTGATTTTCAAGACGAGATTGGCTATGACCCATTGTTTGAACCCGGATTTGAACCTGATGAATTCTGGCAGACATACGGAAATGCTGAATATCCTGTATACGGTCCGTTCACGACAACAATGGAAGAAAACCAGAAGATATATATCGCTGTTGATGCTCTTGAATACGTATCAGGCAATAAGGGATTAATTCCTGCGGGTTATTATAACCTTGTGTATTCAATAGCAAATTCAGGTACTAACGGCTCTGTAAAAATGATTCTCATGGAAGCGGACAGGTCAGAGCAGGGAGAAGATGACCCTAAACCTGAACCTGCGACTACGAAGACTCCTAGTTCATCTGGCGGAGGATGTAATGTATTGACAGCTGCATTTGCAACGGCATTGCTTGCATTCGTCCCGGCGGTTCGCAAAAAGAAAAGTTAAGCATTAATTGCAGAACATAATTGCCTCTCTGAAAAAAAAAATTTTTCGGGGGGCATTTTTTTGTGCATTATAATTTTTGTTCGTGATGTGAGAATCGAATCATGAATGACGAAGTTAAATTTTCATTAGACGGTTTCTCTTTTACATGGATAGATACAAGATAATAGGCCGCATTATGGATAAAGAAACAATTTTATCTGTAATTTATGTTGAACGCGTCAATCGTTGTAATGTAGAATTAATTCGCATTATCTCAGCACGTGAAGCAGCAAGAAAGGAGAAAGAACTTTATGGCATGGAATTACCCGAAAGGTTATCCGCAAGACAGAGAAGAAGCAATAGAACTTATGAAGACAATCAGAGAAGAGGATATTGACTGCTCAGACATTCCCGAGATTACTATTCCCAAAGGTATGCCTGTTCCGAGACTGGGTGATAAGTTCAGGGATATGCAGAGAAGAAACCTTGAGGTGTTAAACAAACTTCTGCGTGAAAGTGAAGAAAGAATGAGCTGTGCAAAATAATCACGTGAACATAAAATTATTATATAATCATTTGCAAATTCAATTCACACAGACAAAATAAAAATATTCGGGAGGGGTAAATATTTATGGCATTATTTGCGCAGGATAAGAATCTCGCGATGGAACTTGTCCGTTCAGCCGAAGCCGCAGTAATGGCATCAGGCCG
>JAFPWQ010000295.1 GCA_017394925.1 Synergistaceae bacterium | reverse complement strand
TTATTGGGAGCTGTAACAGGGCGTAAGAGTGATAGTAATATGCCGCTAACGGGATTAACTCATATATGAATGGGAAGCCCGAAGAATTTGACCCGAAGAAATACGGCTCATATGGAATGTATGTTACTGGAAGCTGCAACAGAGCTTAAATCTACAAGGAGGATAAAAGAAATAACAGAATGCCGGATGAAAACGAAAATATAAATCAGCCATTGAATAATGAATCAAAGAATGAAGAGCTTAGACTTGGATTAGATGACCGCGTAATGAAACTGCCTTTAGTCGGAGAGATTAAGACCAGCTATTTGAATTACGCAATGAGTGTTATTGTCGGCAGAGCATTACCCGATGCAAGAGACGGACTCAAGCCCGTACAAAGGCGTGTGCTTTATGCGATGTCAGAGCTTGGACTGAAACACAACACAGCCTACAAGAAGAGTGCGCGTATTGTCGGTGAGACGATGGGAAAATATCACCCTCACGGAGACAGTGCGATATACGACACAATGGTAAGGCTGGCGCAGAACTGGAACTTGCGTTATCCTCTCGTTGACGGTCAGGGGAACTTCGGCTCAATTGACGGGGACGGAGCAGCGGCCATGCGTTACACTGAGGCGAGATTGAGCTGGCTGGGTGAGTTAATGCTCTCGAACATTGACGAGAACACGATAGACTGGGGAATGAATTTCGATGAATCACTCAAAGAGCCATTAACACTTCCGTCAGTCCTGCCGAATTTACTCGTGAACGGCTCAACGGGAATAGCTGTAGGAATGGCAACGAACATTCCGCCGCATAATTTGCGTGAGGTCTCTGACTTTATCTGCTGGCTAATCGACAATGACATTGAACCCGAAAATGCAGACATCAAAGACATAATGCGGTTTATTCCCGGTCCTGATTTCCCCACAGGCGGCGAGATACTTGGCCGTGAAGGAATCAAAGAGGCATATATGACTGGCCGCGGAAGGATAATCATTCGCGGTAAAATGCATGTTGAAACGAACAAGCGCGGACGCGAAAGTGTAGTTGTAACTGAGATTCCCTACAATGTGAACAAGACTTTACTGCTTGAGAATATGGTCTCGTCAGTGCAGGACAAGAAGATAGAAGGCATATCCGAAATCCGCGATGAGTCAGACAGGGACGGCCTGCGAATCGTAGCAGAACTTTCACGCGATGCAGATCCTGAACTCATTATGCGTCAGCTCTACAAGCATACACAGCTTCAATCAACGTTCGGAGTAATCAGTCTTGCACTTGTGAATAAACATCCTGAAATCCTGCCATTGAATAAAATCATAAGCATATTCTTAAATTACAGGCGTGATGTAGTCAGACGCAGAACCGAACACAGATTAGCACAGGCACAGGCAAGAGAGCATATAATCGAGGGCTTAAAGAAGGCACTTGAGAATATCGAGTCAGTGATAAAGATAATCAGAGGCTCAAATAATCCCAACGAGGCAAAAGAAAAATTAATGTCTGAGCTTGCATTCTCTGATTCACAGTCGCAGGCAATACTTGATATGCGCTTACAGAGATTAACGGGTCTTGAAAGAGGCAGGCTTGACGATGAACAGCAGAAATTGCTGAATGACATAGCCGGATATAAACGCATACTTGAGGACAGGAAGACGCTTGATAACGTTATAGCAGATGAACTGAAAGATTTAGCCTCAAGATTTGGTGATGACAGACGCACGGAGATTATTGCAAATTATCAGGAAGCAGCAGACGAGGATTTTATCCAGGAAGAAGATATTGTAATTACGATCTCGAAGGACGGATTTGTGAAGCGTCAGCCATTGGAATATTACAGGCTTCAGAGGAGAGGCGGAAAGGGCAGAAAGGGCGCAAGTGTTCAGGAGGACGACAGCGTAGAGCTGCTATGCGTAACCCACACTCACAGGGAAATATTTTTCTTCACGAACATGGGCCGAATCATGTCTCTCAAGGGCTATATGATACCTGAAACGAAATCAGGAAAAGGGAAGCCAGTATCGCGATATGTGCCATTGAACGCAGAAGAACATGAACGCATAGTGAAAATTGCCGGAGACGGAATGAGTGAATGCAAGTACGTATTTTTCATCACGCGTTACGGAGTCGCAAAGAGAATTGCATTTGACGATCTGAATTACACGAGCAGACCGAAACGGGTTATCATGTTCAAAGAAGGCGATGAAATAGCGAATGTGATTCTTACGACGGGCAACGATGACATTCTGATAGTAACGAGAAATGCGCAGGCACTCAGAGTTTCAGAAAATGAATTCCGTCCGATGGGATGCAGTGCGCGCGGTGTTATCGGTATGAAGCTGAAAGAAGGCGATGAAGTTCTCAGCTGTGATTTGATTGATGATTCAAAAACTATGCTTGTGATAAGCGAGGCGGGAATAGGCAAGAGAATCGAATACAACGAGATGATGCCTCATCACAGGTCAACAGGCGGAATCAAGATAATGAATCTCACGAACAGAACCGGGAAGCTCGCGGGATGTCTTGCGATGAATGAGACAGATGAGCTTGTCATAATCACATCAAAAGGCATGGTAGTACGTACACCCATTAAGGGCATAAGGTTACTTGGACGTTCTGCAACAGGGTTTATTATTATCAGGCGGAACGAAGGAGATTCAGTTGCGGACTGCAGCATAGCAAAAAGTTCAGATAGTGAATCAGA
>JAFPWQ010000294.1 GCA_017394925.1 Synergistaceae bacterium | reverse complement strand
GTAGTTAAACCCTTAATCTGACTCTTTGAGCTGAACAGAATCGAATTGCCGCTGATCATTGCAACTGATATTACTGAAGCCGCAGAGATCACAGCAAAGCCATGACCTGTTTGCGCGATTATGCATGAGTCGATCATTGAAGAGACGCATGATGCCATTGATATTAGAATGAATGTGCGAAGTCCTGCGGAATGTCTTTTGCTTGAACGTTCACAGCCTATTATAGCTGCAAGTGAGACAGATATACATATTCTGAATATAATTGAGTAAACGTTCATGTCAGATGACCATGAGCCTAAAGCCTGAGCAATCAAATCATTATGGAAGTTCATTGAGTGAATCATCTCCTGAGAAAAAGTATTAAGCAGAAATTATATCAGGAGGCACAAAAAAGCAGGCCATGAAATTAAGATGACCTGCCAAAATTTTTTTATGCTGTGATAATTAAGCTAAATGATTTGCCTGTATGAAACTCATGAACTCTTCGATTATTTTCTCATTACGGCGCGCAATATCTTTTTCGTCAAAATCATCATGTGTATCTGCAAGTTCAAGAAGGTCATATATTTTAGTTTTCTGCCTGCCTTCAACATCACCGCGATAATATTTTGCCTTGTCCTTAAACCGATAATCAGCCGCGCGTATATTAATCCTTTTCTCAAGCAGTGATTTATTTCCGAGAGCCTCAATATTTTTAGGAACTGGGAATCTGTTCCTTGCGTATATGTGCTCAGTTTCAAAGATTGTTTCAATCGGCACAATAAGTTCTTGCTTTTCATTGTTGAAGGCGTACCATGCGAGCATAGATCTTGTGATCGGCCTGTTGTTAGTAAAGCTGTAATTATACAATGCGTTTCTTAACTCTTCTGTGTTGAATGCATACTCAGAGAAAGTAACATTTCTGCCGTTTACGATATTGAGCATCTCACTGAACACGGGAGTACGCAGAATATTAACGCCCGGCCTCAGAATCGTGAAAGCCCATATAAACGCAGTAATCACATTCAGGAACGAGAAAAATTTTTCTTCGTAAGATTGTTATTTTCATCTCTGTTCTGCATGAAATAAACTGAGACTATGTATGTCCACATTCCATTGGGCGCATAGTTGAGGACGAATAGCCTGCGTAAAATTCTTTCAGAGAATCGTGTTCTGTCCTGATTGGCGATGTCATTCCAGAAGTCGGCGAGAGTGATTATATTTTCAAAAGTCTGTTTGTGATTCACGCGCAGAAGTTTATAGTTATCAGCTTCATAAAATTTTCTGAGACCTTCAAGCGTTGAATGTCTGTTGCCCCTTTTAGCCCTCTCAAAGTACATGTAGCGCGTAAAAATTTCATCTACTGGATTATCTGCGCTTGACCTGAAAATTTTCTCGCATGTGTTTTCGAGTTCTTTCCACTGCGATATGAATTCGCTTTCCATTCTGTCATTTGAGAAAGCCTTGTATAGTTGAGCTTTAAATATATCTGAATCAGACAAGGGTTTACCTCTGTCATTTAGTGTTGTGAAAATGCGGAGGGCTGTATCCTGTGATTCTGCTTCGATTGGGAGCAAAATACAATTCTTGAGGATTCTTGTAGGCATATAAGGGAAATATGCTGGAGTATCTTCGATGAATTTTTTGATTTTGTCCTGAAAGAATCTGTAATTGATTGCATACCTGCTTGTTAATTCTTTAGGAGCTTCACCAGTAAGCAATATATCAGTAAATTCTTTCTTGTCGTTATCAGTAGCAACTTCTGATTCTATTTTGAGAGCGGACATATCCGGCTTATCGAATTCGTCAGTTTTCCAGAGGCATTTTTCGATGTTATGCTTGGCACTCAGAGATTTTTCATCCTGCATGTTACTTCCGTATGCTTTATAGAATGCCCGAAGCAGAAGCATTAACGTTGTTAGTCTTTGCTGACCGTCAATAACTTCAAGTTTATGATCTGAATTCTTGAATATAACGATCGGACCGAGAAAATATTCATCTGAGCTGTCGAACTTTGAATAATTGTTATCAGGAAATGCGAAAGAAAAAATGTCGTCCCAAAGGATTAAACATTCTTCTTCAGTCCATGCATACGGCCTTTGATAATCTGGGATAAGAAAATCTGAGCTGTTTTCAGAAAATAATTGCTGAACAGTTCTTTGATTGACGTTTAATTTTTTGCCAGCCATAGCAGAAATTTATGAATCTCCTTTTTTGATTTTTGGGTAATTAAGCAAGATTATATCATGAATCATATAACAAAAAGAGGAAGCCACAACCTAGATTGCAACTTCCCCTTCTTGTATTCATATACTGGCAGCGGTTTGCTCTCCCGTATGTACCCCACACAGTACCATCAACGCTCGCAGGCTTAACTGCCGGGTTCGGCATGTTTCCGGGTGTATCCCTGCTGCATCTGCCGCCAATAATTTATATATTTCCCTGAATAAATCTCAAATCTTCAAAGCAACCATGAAAGAAAGAAAGAATTTTTAATCTTTAGTACCGGTCAGCTCAATACATCACTGCACTTACACCTCCGGCCTATCTAACTGCTAGTCTCACAGTCATTTTTCAGCTTGCGCTAAAGGTATCTTATCTTGGAGTGAGTTTCCCACTTAGATGCTTTCAGCGGTTATCTCTGCCGAACATAGCTACTCAGCTTATGCAGTTGGCACCGCAACTGATACACTAGAGGTTCGTCCATTCTGGTCCTCTCGTACTAGGAACAGCTCTCCTCAAATACCTTGCGCCCATGGTGGATAGGG